>CAZTNL010000218.1:0-5790 GCA_964614885.1 uncultured Calditrichaceae bacterium
ACCAGAGGAGAATTGACGGTCGCTCCGGCAGCTCCGGCAGCCTGCACCTGGATGGTGTCACCCGGCTTAAGTGGCATGATGTCGTCAAGGCTGGCATTCTGCAAAGCTTCAGTTAAGTCGATTTTGTAGACCTTGCCCCCCTCGTCTGCACGCACAACGTAAATCTCGCTCAAAGAAGCCGTCTCTAACGGACCGCCTGCTTCAAGGAGGATATCCCAGAGATTGGGAATCACCTCAAACGAATAGCGACCCGGTTTCGCGACTTGTCCGGTTACATAAACGATGTTGCTGCCATATTCCAACACATCGATGCTAATCTGAGTCACAACCTTGTTGTAGAGCGACATCTGGGAAATGATCTTCTGCCGCAAGACGTTGATGGAAAGGCCGGCGGCCGTAAGCTTACCGACAAGAGGCAAATCGATGCCACCGTCACGCTCCACTTTCACCTTCGCGTTTAGATCTGGGTACTCCCAGAAAGCGATCTTTAGCACGTCCTGCACTTGCACGACGTAGGTTCCGCTTTGCGCCCGGCAGTCCGTCACCGTCAACAACCCAGCCCAGACCGAAAAGCAGAATAGGAAGAAGGTGATATTTCGTTTCGTTTTTCTTATAGTCAAGTCTATCTTCTGCGTCCTTCAGGCAGTTGCGTTATCGATGCCAGCATCTGAGGCCATTTGCCGCATGTAGCTCGAATTCAGTTGATTCTTGTCGATCACCCGCAATTGGCTTGCGTCGATTGTAACAGCGACCGCCTGGCAGATCCCATCAATGTAGACGGCAAAATGGTACTTGCCCCGCGCCTCGTGTACAACGCCTCTCAGGCCCGCGAGCGACCCCGAAACCACTTCGACGGCGGTTCCCGGCTGCAATGTCGTTTCCACCGACGGCAGGTGCCCTGTCTCTAGCATGCGTCGCACCGAATCTATCTGTTCCGCCGGAACCCGAACGGGTGAACCGTTAAAGCTCACCACCCGGACTGACCCAACCGGCTGCAGAGCGTCATAACGTTCGCGCTCATTGGCGTGAACGAAAAGATAGGAAGGAAAGAGCGGCTCGGCGATACGTTTTTTGCGATCACTCCAAATCTTTGTCACCTCAATGATCGGCAGATAAACCTCAATACAGGAATCGCTAAGTTCCTCGGCAACCTTTTTTTCGAAGCGGGGCCGAGTGTAGATGGCGTACCAATATCGTTGCCCATCCCGATGTTTGTCCTGTTGCGGAAACGTCATCAACCGCTCCGATGTTGCATGTTCTCCGGCAAACACCTAAAAGGCTGGCCGCGCCAGACAGAGCTTCGCCCGGTCAGTCCCATCCTTAAGGACTTCAAGGCGCGCATTGTCCGGCCAGACAATGCGGCACGCGCGCGGCGATGGCCACACGCGGCTCTCGTGTAATTTGTTTCAAAGACAATCGACCTCCTGTCGAACCGGGGAATCATCCTCCGGCGTCCACTTCAAGACTTACGGATTCGTCTTTCCGCTACGCTCATTACTCCCGAAAAACAACCCGGTCGCGTCGTAGGTGAAGACGCGGTAATAGTAGGTCGTATTGGGAGCAAGTGTAGAATCCTTGAATGTCAGCGTATTCCTTGATTGAATAATTGTTACCAGCGGCGATTCCGTGTTGACGCCTGGCGTCAGTGCCCGAAATATCCGATAGTTGGCAAAATCGTTGTCCGAGTTAATCGACCAGAACAAGGTCAAAGCGCGCGAAGAACCGATGACGGGTTCGACCGCGATCAACTCGACCGGAGTCGGCAGCCGCCGTACAGTGACCCGGCCCGAGGATGATACGAGATTGGTTGCCACGTTACCGGCCCGATCCGAAAATTTTCCGATGACGAGCGTGTTTTCTACCTGTGGCCCGGTCGGAACAACATAATCCAGCTCGTATACGCCGTCGCGAGCCACCGTATCGCCGTTGCTTCCATCGTCGAACAGCGGAATCCCGAACTGGACATTATTAATATCGGCAAAAGCCCGGCCCCCTGCCTCTCCGGCATCAAGCGCGAGATGAATCGTATCCGCCGGCGTCAGAATGCGTCCCTGAGCATCGTGCGTGAAGCTTCTTATCGTGGCCTCCGTGTCAAGCACAATGCTGTCCACGAACGGTTGCACCGTTTCTATATCGCGCGCATTCCTGAATTTGACGAAGACTTGCTTCACCCCATCTCCGGGAGACAAAGTCCAGTTTTTCGGAGTTACGAAGTTTTCCCATTGCGCGTTAGCAAAACTCGAGTCATTGCTGATTTTGGTCAACGTGGTCGTCGCCGGAGCAGCAAATGTCAATGTAACGTTGAGCGTGCCGGTAAACGCCTGCCCGTTATTGATCAAAATCCCGAAAATAGCTGGCACACCGAGCACGGCCGGCGATTTTCTGCCAACAAGACCATTCGTTCCCACCGCTGAAATCGCGTAGCCATAGGTTCTGCCGTTCTGCAGATTGCTGTCAACGAAAGAGAACTCAGACGTTGTGCCCACCATCTGGAAGGCTTGCCCCACAGAGTCCTGGCGAAAGACCTCGAACTTCTGAACTTGAGCCGGGTCCGAGTGGCCCCACGTTAACATTATTTTTCGATCACCTACGGAGAGCTTGATATTGATCGGGGCGGCGGGAAAATCGCCTGGTTTGAACTGCACGGGATCGCCGGGACCGCCGGAACAGCTCAGAGCGACGAGCACGCACATGCAGCAAAGTAAAGCGCCATGCGCTCGCGAACTCTTGAACAGACCCATAGCTAAAGACCTATCTTCCATGTCAGCATAACCTGGTTATTTCCATCATAATTCTGAGATAACGGACTCTTCGTGCTCAGTACAATACCGTCGCTGGACCTTGAGAAAAAAATGATGGAGTCGAGTACATTCAAGGCCCAAAATCCAGCAGTGACGAGCAACATCGTATCGCGAAAATCCTTGTCATTCTTCGCCGTCGTCAGCCGATTTTGTGCGTCCTGGAAACTGGCCTCGTCCAGACTGGTGTTGAACACATCGACGGCGCGGTCCAGGTTGTTCTTGGAATCGTTGTAATTATTAATGGCAAAAGCGGTTCGAACGACAAGCGCGACCTGGGCGGCGCTGAAAAGGAACCCTCGCAAACGTTCACCGGAATAAAACTGTCCCCATCCGGGGAAAACCATAGAGCGCAACCCTGCTTTCAGGCGTGTTTTCGGAGTTAATCTCACCACTATGCTGCTTTGTTCATTCGCAAGGAAATCCACATAAGACGTCTCCTTCTCATAGCCCTGCCGGCTGGCGCTCACACGATACCTTCCCTGAAGCGGATACGGGACCACAAAAGGAGTTCGGCCCACGAACGAGTAGGCGCCGTTGATACGCACAATCGCCCCGCTCGGCCGCGATTCCACTGAGATGAGATTCTGCTCGACGGGTTTGACCTCAACGGCGCCAGCCTCGGCCGCAGGTTTGTCCTGACCCGTCGCGGCATCCTGAGGCAAGGCAACATTCGTCCATAAAGTGAGGAGAGACAACAATAATCCTGGGATGAGCCGCAAATAGCGCCCACTATAAAAACTCGTCATTGTCCAAGTCGTCCTTTCCTGCGCATCGCAGGAGATAGTTTCCAGTAGTGCCAAATACAATGCCCCAACGAAAGCATACTAATATGACAAACAGAATCTCAGCCTCCGGCAAACTACGGGCCAGAGTCTGGTATACGGTCCTGAAATCACCGTTCTACACGTAACTTCTGTATTATCAGTTGCTTTATCCGTACATGCGTCACGCTGCGCGCGTGACGTCTATGACCGTCCAGAGTCAGTACTGTCACACGATAATACAGTTCGCCAGGCAAAGCGCCGTAAAATCGCGTCTGTGAGCGACCGCGAGCCCAACTCATATAACGAAGAGGGAATATTGTCTATGCAACCAGGCATAAAGTTCAGTCTGATCCTACCTGACATCCTTATCAAATGGTACCTGTGGGAGAGCGCGAAAAGCAGACGTTGACACCTATGTGGACAGCACGATTGATTCTTTCCAAGCCGTGGTTTCGTCGATCTTCAAGTCGGAGTGGCAGACTATGAAAAAGATTTCATATATAGTGGGGAAGGGTAACAAATTGTCCTACAATTGTCAAGTTCTTTTTTAGTTTTTTTGCGAAAACCGTGCAGCAATTGCAATAAAAACAGACAAGCCAGAAGCGTTTTGCGTGGATATTATCGCGGCAGCATTGGCCAGGCATCACCTAAGACTGCTTTGTACAAAATCTGCGAACATAATAAAACTTTTGCGACAGACCTGCTCACAGTGCTCCATGGCAAAAGAAGGGAAACATAATCGGTGCCCCTAGCAGGACTCGAACCTGCGGCACATGGTTTAGGAAACCACTGCTCTATCCGGACTGAGCTATAGGGGCTTCATGCGACGCTCCGGGAAACCGCAGCCTGAAACCGCTAATATACAATATCCGCGGCAAGAAACAAGTCTTTTTGACTCGAACCAGTGGAAGGGAAATAGCCATACCGCGCTGTTCTAACCGATAGAAAAGTCCAAAATATTTTGGAACTCTTGCATATGTCGTATCGTTTTATTTATTTAGCTATCGTCTCTCCACGACCGCAACGCGCGTCTGGCTCGACATTGAACGGCTGCGATCTACTCAGGAACCGCCAGACGACATTCTTACGAAATAGCCGCTAAACTAAACGCGGATTGCCCGAGTTCCGGGCGTGAGTTCGACACGGACGTTGTGTCAAGCGCCGCGTCGGCGTGCTATTGGGCATTCGGGTGACTTTACCTTGCTTCCGCTACTGGATAGAGAAACGACAAGGTAAACACGGCTTTTTTACGCAACTTCGAACCAACGGATGTTTATCAAACTGTGAGAGGGAGGCGCATGTCAACGCGGATACCTTGTGTCGACTGCCTGGTGGGATTGGGACACAACATCAGGCTGCTTATGCAGGCCGAAATTTTTGTCTTGTCCAATGTTCTCCGCAGTCGCGTGGAACCCATCGTCTCGATTGGTGCCCCAAAGACTCTTTTCGTCGGAAATGCTTTCCAGAAGTACCTTCTTGATTTTCTTGAGTCACACAAACCTGGCGACGCATGCGGCGTGTCCGCCACCGGAATTCATGAGAAACTTCCCGACTATAGGCGAACGCGATACGCGCTTCAAATCCCCGTCAAAGTCGACAACAACTCCTCGATTCTACTCTCTCTGTATTATGGCAAGCCGGCAAGAATTAGCCGAAGTCAGGTCAAAGAAATCACCGAGAGTCTGGTACACTTCCGGCACGGGCTGGCGGCTGCTTCTAAAGAACTGTATGTTGCTTCCCAACTGTGCGCCAGCGGCTTCAAAAACATCGTAGGCCACAGCGTTTCGATGACCAAAATATTCAAACTCATCAATATCATTGCAAAGTCCGATGCCAGCGTACTAATCGTGGGTGAGACGGGCACGGGTAAGGAACTTATCGCCAGAGCCATCCACAGTAGAAGCTTTCACAGCAGCGGCAAGTTTATCCCCGTAGACTGCGTAGCCATCCCATCCAACCTGATTGAAAGCGAGCTCTTCGGCCACGAGAAGGGTGCATTTACAGGGGCGACCCGCAGAAAATTGGGGTTATTTGAATTCGCCAACAACGGCACACTATTCCTGGACGAAATCTCGGAACTCGATATCACCATGCAGTCCAAGCTGCTTAGAGTGCTCCAGGAGAGACAGTTTCGCCGTGTAGGGGGAAGCTCTTTGCTAAACGTCAATATGCGGGTTATCGCTGCAATGAATGTCAAGCCGAGACACGCCATCTCTAGTGGCAAA
>CAZTNL010000219.1:0-5787 GCA_964614885.1 uncultured Calditrichaceae bacterium
TCCCTCGTCCTTGCGGGAAATCTGTACAATATCGTCACTTACGAGGCGGTGGCCCCTTTCCACCAAGTCGAGCGCGATTTCGCTCTTGCCGATTCCACTGCGGCCGGGCATCATCAACCCAACCCCGTAGACATCGACCAGGGATCCGTGCACGGTCAGACCCGGCGCGAACTGATCGTCGAGATAGTCGCTCAGGAGTTGCATGAGCTGCGTTGTCGCCAGCGGCGACTTGAATATCGAAATATTCTTCTTGCGGGCGAGCTCGACGAAGACCGCCGGCAAATCGTTGTTCTCGGTGACGATGATGCACGGAATTTCGAAAGCCAGCAGTCCTTCGATCGACTTGCTTCGTTGCTCAGGCGGGAGTTTGCGCAGATACGCGTTTTCGGTGTTGCCGATTACCTGGATGCGATGAAACGTAAAAACATCCACGAAACCGGTGAGGGCCAGGCCCGGGCGATGCAGGTTCGGCTCGTCGACAATGCGTGAAAAACTGCCACGGTCGGTGACAAGCTTCAGTTTAAGATCGGCCCGGGTGTCCTCGAAAACACGCTCAACGGTCAACTTGTCCATGGATCACGACTCAGTGATGATTTCCATTTCTTTTGACGGCCGGTCGTATGACCGCAGTTTCTCTTTGTATTTTTTCAACTGCCGCTCCAGCTTGTCGACGCTAAGCTCGATGCTCTTGAACAGATCTTCAGATTTTTCGACGGCACGGAGCCGCTGGCCGAATACTTTGACCGACACTTCGGCCACATGATTCAGATGTTCGCGCTCCAGCAGGACTTCGCACTCGATAATCCCGTCATAATATTTCTTCAGTTTCTGAATTTTTTTTTCGGCGAACTGTTTTACGTTTCCTGGCGCTTTAAAGTGGCGGGCTGTTATAGTTACACGCATATCAACCTCCGCGTTTTGGGACAACATTACGACTTAACTTGTTTGTCAATAAAACCCTTTGGGCCGGTGCCGGCCCGCGGGTGCGCCTGTGCATAGATCTTCTTCAAACGCTCCGTAGTCAAGTGAGTATAGACTTGGGTGGTAGACAAGCTCTCGTGACCGAGCAGTTCCTTGACGGCCAGCAGGTCCGCCCCCTCCTCCAGCATATGTGTGGCAAATGAATGTCGCAGCATGTGAGGAGAGGCGTTGTCCCGGCCAGTGGCCATGCGCAGGAACTTCCGCACGCGGTAATAAACCTGCGCGGAGCTGATGCGCCGGCCATTCTTCGTCAGGAAAAGGGCACGATTTTTCACGTTGAGCGAGGACAATAACGCTTGCCGCTCGGGCAAGAACTCCTGAAGTGTCCGGCTGACCTCCTTTCCAATGGGAACGATGCGCTGCTTGCCACCTTTGCCGCAAACGCGTACGTTGGCCGCGAGCAAATCGACATCGTCGGTATCCAGTGCCGCCAGTTCGGCCCGCCGCAGTCCCGTACAATAAAAAAGATCGAGAATGACTCGGCTCTGCAGGCCATCAAATGTGGCCGTATCCGGCAGGGAAAGGGCCGTCATAATCGACTCGTACGAAAAAACGTCGGGCAGCTTCCTTTCAGCTTTGAGAAAAAAGGCGTTTTCAGCAGGATTTTTCTCAATGAGCTGGCGTGAAACAGCATACTTGAAAAAAGACCGGAAACATGCCAGTTTCCGATTTATTGAACCGGGCTTCATGCCGACCTCCGCCAACTGTGCGAGGTAGGCTCTCAGCGATTGTCGGTCCAGAAGTGGATGTTTTAGAGTGTGGAGAAAATGGGAAAGAAGGCTCAGATCGGTCCGATAAGCTTTCAGCGTCAAAGGCGATGCGTTGCGTTCGACACTGAGAAATTGCAAAAATGAATCCAGGTGGCGATCGATAAAGCTAGCCGTAGGCAACTGCACGATGAGACTCCTTGTCGTCCTTCGCGATTTGCGATTTACAAGATGGACAAGAGTAGAATTCGCCTTTCGATTGTGTCGATCGTAACTCCATATAATCATTTCCACAAGTAGGACACGTCTTATCGACCGGTTGGTTCCATGTCGCAAACTTGCAGTCCGGATACTTGCTGCATCCGTAAAAAACCTTGCCGCGTTTTGACCGTTTTTCCACGATATCACCATCGCAACCGTCGGTCGGGCACTTCACGCCGATGGATATCGGTTTGGTATTTTTGCAGTCCGGATACCCCGAACAAGCTAAAAATCTGCCGTAGCGTCCGTGCTTTATCACCATCTGCTTGCCGCACTTATCACACTTTTCGTCGACAGACTCCGGTTCCTCGAGCGGCTGAGTAAACTTGCAATCCGGATAACCGGAGCAAGCCATGAACTTACCGTTTCGGCCCCAGCGAATAATCAACTCCTTGCCGCACTCCGGACACTTCTCTTCCGTCGACTCCTGCAACGAACTCTTAATTTCCGAACGCCTGGAGTCAACCTCTGCCAGCGCGACCTGAAAAGGCTTGTAGAATGCGTTGGCGATGTCGACAAACGCCTTCTTTCCCGCTTCAATTTTGTCGAGGTCCGCTTCCATGCGTGCGGTGAAGGCGACATTGAACAGGTCGCTAAAGTTCTGCACCAGAATTTTGTTGACTGTCTGTCCCAACTCAGTCGGAACCAGTTGCCGCTGCTGCTTCTCGACGTACTTTCGCGCCAGAATGGTGCTGATGATCGTCGCGTAAGTACTCGGTCGCCCGATTCCGAGCTGGTCCAGCTCCTTGATCAAGCTGCTTTCGGAAAAACGCGGTGGCGGCTTGGTAAAATGCTGCCGCGGGGTCAGTTTATTAAGGTCGAGCGGCATCCCGACCTTCAGGTTGGCAGGAATTTTCATATCCCGCTCCTCTTCGTCCTTTCTGGTCTCCTCGGGATCTTCGTAGACCTGCAGAAAGCCGCGAAAGATTACGACACTGCCGCTCGCACGAAAAGGTATTTTTCGCCTGCGGAAACATCGATGGTAGTCTGGTCGAAGCGCGCCGCTTCCATTTGCGATGCGAGAAAACGATTCCAGATGAGTTCGTAGAGTTTGAACTGCTCGGCAGAAAGGTAGCGGCGGATCTTCCGCGGCTCGTACTTCATCGAAGTTGGCCGAACGGCTTCGTGTGCATCCTGGGCGCCGGACTTGGCTTTGAACCTCCGTGCTCTTTCCGGCAGGTACTCGCTGCCATAGCTCACCCCGATGTATTCCCTCGCCGCCTGCAAAGCCTCCTCGGCGATGCGCGTGGAGTCGGTACGCATGTAGGTGATCAGGCCGACGCTCCCCGCTTCGCCAAGCTCAATGCCCTCGTACAGCTTTTGCGCGACCGACATGATGCGTTTGGAGGTAAAGCCCAGACGGTTGGCAGCCGCCTGCTGCATGGTGCTCGTAGTAAACGGCGGCGCAGGATTGCGGGTGACTTGCTTCTTCTTGATGTTGGTGACTTTGAACGGCTGTTTCTCAATATCCTCGCAAACAGCCTTCGTGTGCTTCTCGTCCGGGAGCTCAGGGGTATTGCCGTCAACCTTGGCCAGTTTTGCCAGAAACGGTTCAACCTGTTTTCCCAGCAACTCGGCGGTCACTGACCAATACTCGCGCGGAACAAACCCGACGATCTCGGCTTCGCGTTCGCAAATGAGCCGCAGCGCCACCGACTGCACCCGGCCCGCGCTCAGCCCGCGATAGACCGTGCGCCAGAGTACGGGGCTCACCTGATAACCGACAAGCCGGTCGACGACACGGCGCGCCTTTTGAGCGGCCACTTTGTTGCCGTTGATTTTGGTGGGATGGGCCAGCGCGCTCTTGACCGCGTTTTCGGTGATCTCGTTGAACATCACCCGGTAAACCTTGTCGTTTTTCACTTTCATCTCTTCGGCGAGATGAAAAGCGATGGCCTCGCCCTCACGGTCGGGGTCGGTGGCGATAAAGACTTTGTCCGCGGTCAGGGCCGATTTGCGAATCTGCCCGAGCAGCTTGCCTTTGCCGCGAATGGTGATGTATTCGGGTTCGAAATTTTCTTCGATCTGAACGCCGAGTCGTTGCTTAGGCAGGTCCTTGACATGGCCCACCGAGGAGAGAACCTGGTAGTTCGGGCCGAGAATCTTACCTATGGTTTTTGTCTTGGCATTCGACTCGACGATAACGAGAGATTTACCCATACCCGGCTGCGGCCCTTTTGTGAGAGTTATTGAACGATCGGGGTTTCGTCAAAGATGAAAAAGCTGCCGTCCATACCGGGGTCTGCAGAAAAAAGCATGGTAGCAACAATCGATTTGATTTCATCCGAAGTCACAGGACTGTGGCCGAGCATCATCGCACGTTCCAGAACCTGTTCGACATCCAGCTCGTCGATGAGCCCGAGCTCACGGAGCTGAATAATATAGCCCTGTGCCGGCACGGACACGACGGCGCGTTCGATTTCGTGCAGATGCCGCACAGAAGAAGGCAGTGACGGGTCCTGTCTTTCGACAAGTTCCTCGGTTTCGTGGTTCAATCGGTCGAGAAGCCAGGTAAAAGCGGAACTGATTTCGCTCTCGGAGTAGCCTTGCTGTATGAGATCCTGCGAAAGCAGGTCCAGCTTGCCGGAGGCGCTCTGATTCTTGCGAATTTCGCTCATAATGTAAATCAAAATCTCGACGACGCGTTCATTCATTCCGCTGGCTCCTGAAATAATATCCTCACTCTGCTCCGCAAACTTAAGGTCTAATCTAAGAAAATCTCTTCGAAATGCAAGTTTATTGAACCGCGCCATGGCATTTTTTGTACTTCTTGCCGCTTCCACAAGGGCAGGGATCGTTGCGCCCCACCTTTTCACCGACCACCACAGGCTTCTGTTTTTCCCCTCGTGATTGCCGCGCAGCCTGCGACATGGCGCCCTGCTGAGGCGGGCCGGCAAAGCCCATGCCCTCGGCCGAATCGTGAATGGTCTGCATCTGCGCCGGCATGCGCCGGCGCGCCATCACCGGATCCTGCACGACCACCGGCGCCTTCAGCACTAGATCCAGCACCTGCTCATTGATCAGCGACAGCATCTCTTTAAACATTCTGAACCCTTCGGACTTGTACTCTATGAGCGGGTTCTTCTGGCCGTACGCACGCAGTCCGATACCTTCCTTCAACTGGTCCATTTCGTAGAGATGTTCACGCCAGCGGACGTCGATAACGTGCAGCATGGCGCGTCGCTCCAGTTGCCGCATCACTGCCTCGCCCAGGGCCTGCTCCCTTCTACTATACTGTGCCACTGCGGCGTCGTACAGCTTCTCGAAAAGGTCGGCCTGGTTCAGGTTGCTGATTTCGTCTTCAGCGATCGGCAGTTCCATCAACAAGGTCTGGCGAAAATCGTTCCGCAATCCGGTCCAATCCCAATCCTCGGAGTAGGTATTCTCATCGGTGTACAGTCGCACTTTGTTTTCGACGAAATCGCCGATCAGCTCGAGAAACTCTTCCTTCAGGTTTTCGCCCTCAAGCGCGTGCGCGCGGCGGCTGTAAATGACCTCGCGCTGCTGATTCATGACATCGTCATATTCGAGCAGGTGTTTGCGGATGTCGAAGTTGTGCCCCTCCACGCGTTTCTGAGCACGCTCGATGGAACGCGTCACCATCGAATGCTGGATGACCTCTCCTTCTTCGATTCCAAGGCGGTCCATGATGTTGGCGACCCGATCGGATTGGAACAGGCGCATCAGATCGTCTTCGAGCGAAAGATAGAAACGTGAGGACCCCGGGTCCCCCTGCCGCCCGCTACGTCCGCGCAGCTGGCGGTCGATTCGGCGCGACTCGTGCCGCTCGGTGCCGATGATATGCAATCCGCCCGCTTTTTCGGCAACGCCGGCACCG
>CAZTNL010000220.1:0-2669 GCA_964614885.1 uncultured Calditrichaceae bacterium
CAATTACTCAATAAACGCTACGGCGATCGCATTTACCAGGCGTACACGCACCTGGGAGACGCGATCGTTACGGTCGACAAAAAGGCCGTTCACGATATTTTGCAATTCCTGCGCGACGATCCGGCGCTGGCGTTCGATATGCTCGTCGATCTGACCTGCGTCGATTACCATGAGCGCGACCCGCGCTTTGAAATCGTTTATCTGCTGCACTCCGTTGCCCGAAAAGACCGGATTCGCGTCAAGACCCCGGTTTCGGAGCTGGACCCGCAGGTGCAAACGGTCTCGGATTTGTGGGACATCGCCAACTGGTACGAGCGCGAAGTGTGGGATATGTTCGGCGTGCGCTTCAAGGGACACGGAGATTTGCGGCGGCTACTCATGTACGATGAGTTCAAAGGGCATCCGCTGCGCAAAGACTACCCGCTGGCGAAACGGCAGCCGCTCGTCAGCGCCGAACACACGAACGATAGCCAGATCACGCCCACGCTCGAGCAGACGCACAAGGCGATGGACGAGTACGTCTCGGAGGAAAATGGCCTGCGGGTCAAACACATGTTTTTGAACATGGGGCCGTCGCACCCGGCCATGCATGGCGTCATCAAGATCGTTCTGGAACTGGACGGCGAAACCGTGGTCGGCTCCGATGTCGGCATCGGCTACCTGCACCGATCCTTCGAAAAGCACGCGGAGAACATCTACTACAACGGTGTATTTCCTTACACGGACCGTCTGAACTACGTCTCGCCCCTTATCAACAACGTCGGCTACGCGCTCGCAGTCGAAAAGCTGCTCGGCATCGAGGTGACCGAGCGCTGCAAATACATTCGCGTCGTCATGATGGAAATTTCACGCATCGCCGACCATCTGACCTGCATCGGCGCCATGGCGATGGAGCTCGGCGCGATGACGCCGTTTCTCTACTTCATGCAGGCACGCGAGGCCATGTACCAGCTCATCGAGGAGGTCACGGGCGCGCGCATCACCATCTCTTATGTGCGAATCGGCGGGGTCAAAGCGGATCTGCCGAACGGCTTTGACGCGAGAGTGCGCGAGGCGCTGAAAAAGGTGCGGCACGAGCTGAAACAGGTGCACAAACTGCTGACGCGCAACCGCATTTTTGTCGATCGGGTGCAGGGCGTCGCTGCGATGACCGCCGGCGAGGCCATTTGTTACAGCTTCACCGGTCCGATGTTGCGCGCCTGCGGCGTGGACTACGACATCCGCAAAATGTATCCGTACAGCAATTACGACCGCATCGATTTTGACGTGCCGGTCGGCGAGAACGGTGACATTCTGGACAGGTATCTGGTGCGCATGGAAGAGATGGAGCAGAGTTGCAGGATCATTGAACAGGCGCTGGAGAAGCTGCCCGCGGGCAATTTATTGGTCGACTTTGAAGGCAAGGAGATACCGGCCGAGAAGATGGCCGACCTCGGAAAATTCGGGCAGACGCAGGATCTTTTGAAACAGGTGGCGGTGACCGACCCGACGCTGCTCGGCACCTCCGGCCCATATCACGATCAGGTCAGGCATGCGGACAAGCGCGTGACGCTGCCGGCCAAGGAAAAAACTTATGGCAGCATTGAAGGACTCATTAATCACTTCATGCTGACCATGGAAGGGTATGGCATCCGCCCGCCCGCGGGCGAAACCTACTCCGCCGTGGAAGGTGCGAACGGCGAGCTCGGTTTCTACGTGGTCAGCGACGGCGGGGACAAGGCGTATCGCGTGCGCTGCCGGCCGCCGTGTTTTGCTTTCGTGGCGGGCTTCAGCAAAATGATTCAGGGGTGCCAGCTCGCGGATATCATTCCGGCTTTTGGTTCGATCAACATGATTGCGGGAGAGCTTGACCGGTGAAAAAAGTAGAGTTCTCAAAAAAGGCAAAAGAAAAATTCGATAAGATTCTGGCCAATTACCCGGAAAAGCGTGCGGCCATGCTGCCGGTTTTGCACTTGGCGGAGAAGGAGTTCGGCTACATTTCACCGGAAGTCGAGGTGTATGTCGGCGAGCTGCTCGACGTGCCGCCGGTCAAAGTGCGCGAGGTTCTGACCTTTTATACCATGTTCGCCAGCAAAAAGCGCGGGCAGCATCACTTCCAGGTCTGCCGCGGCATCGCCTGCGACCTTCTGGGCTGCACCGAGATTATCGCCTATCTCAAGGAGCATCTCGGCGTCGAGGTGGGCGCGACCAGCGAGGACTTCAAGTTTACGCTGTCCGAGGTCGAATGTCTCGGGGCTTGCGAAACCGCGCCGATGATGCAGCTCAACGAAGATTATTATGGCAAATTGACGCCGAAGGCCATCGACAAAATCTGTAAGAAAATCGAGGCTAAATCCAGCGATGGCTGAGAAGATTATATCAAAATTTTTCGACATCCCAAACGGCCACACCGCCGATGTTTACAAACAGCATGGCGGGTACCAGACCATTCAGCGCGTTCTAAAGAAAATGTCGCCGGCTGAGGTCATCGATGAGGTGCTCAAGTCCAACTTGCGCGGGCTTGGCGGCGCCGGGTTTCCGGCAGGCCGCAAATGGTCGTTCATTCCGAAAGACAGCCCCAAGCCGAAATATCTCGTGGTCAACGCCGACGAGAGCGAACCGGGCACGTTCAAAGACCGCTACATTATCGACCATTACACGCACGGCCTGTTCGAAGGCATCATGATCGC
>CAZTNL010000220.1:2769-5769 GCA_964614885.1 uncultured Calditrichaceae bacterium
GTGCCGACGATTCTGGAGCGCGGCGCCGAGTGGTTTGCGAAACTGGGCAGCGAACGCAACGGTGGCTGCAAACTATTTTGTGTCAGCGGGCACGTGAAGAAACCGGGCGTGTATGAATTGCCCATGGGAACGCCGCTGCGCGAGATCATTTACGGACATGCCGGCGGCGTGCGAAGCGGCAAGGGACTGAAGGCGGTCATTCCGGGAGGCTCGTCGGCGCCCATTCTCAGGCCGGATGAAATCGACGTAAAAATGGACTATGACTCACTTGCGGCCATCGGCTCGATGATGGGGTCCGCCGGCATCGTGGTCATGGATGAAGACACGGACATCGTGCGCGCGCTGCACGTTGTGACGCGCTTCTACCACCACGAATCCTGCGGCCAGTGTACGCCCTGCCGCGAAGGGACCGGCTGGGCCGAGCGTATTTTGAAGCGTCTGCTCGACGGGGACGGTTACCCGGAAGACGTCGACAATCTCGTGCGCATTGCCAACAACATCATGGGAAATACAATCTGCCCGCTGGGCGACGCGGCCGCCTTGCCGCTGAAGAGCTATGTTACGAAGTTTCGCGCCGACTTTGAAGCCCGGGTTCCGCAATCACGAAGGCGCCCGGCCGTAGAGAACGAATCCGTTATGCTGGTCGATTGAGGAGCGGGAATGGTCAAGCTGACAATAGATGGCATTGAGATAGAAGTAGAAAAGGGCACCACGGTCATTCAGGCGGCTGAGCGACTCGGTATCGAAATACCGCGCTACTGCTACCACCCCGGCCTGAAAATCGTCGGCGTCTGCCGGATCTGCCTGGTTGAAATCGAGCGCATGGGCAAGCTGCAGGTCGCATGCTACACGCCGGCAACCGATGGCATGGTCGTCCATACCAAGAGCGACAAGGTGCTGGAAGCGCGGCAGGCGGTGATGGAGTTTCTTCTGGTCAATCATCCGCTGGATTGCCCGGTCTGTGACCAGGCGGGGGAATGCTGGCTGCAGAATTTCTACATGCAGCATGGCCTGCACGACAGCCAGATGTTCGAGGATAAGATCAAGAAAAGCAAGGCTCTGCCCATCGGGCCAAACGTGATGCTGGATTCCGAGCGCTGCATTCTTTGCTCGCGCTGCGTCCGCTTTTGTGACGACATCACGCAGTCACATGAACTTGGAATCTTCAACCGCGGCGATCATGCCGAGCTGCTGCCTTACCCCGGTGTCGAGCTCGACAATCCGTATTCCGGCAACACCGTGGACATCTGCCCGGTTGGCGCCCTGACGGATCGTGACTTCCGCTTCCGCACGCGGGTCTGGTACCTGTCGGAGACGCCCTCGATCTGCCCGGGATGCAGCACCGGGTGTAATATCTATGTGCATCACAACGACAAACGCAGGTACAAAGCCGAGAGCGCCCGCATCTCGCGATTGAAGCCGCGGTACAATGCCGACGTCAACGAATGGTGGATGTGCGACGCCGGCAGGTATGGCTTTACCCATGTGGATGATGCCACCAGAATCCTGACGCCGCTGCAGCGACAGGAAGAACGCGTCACCGAGCTGTCCTGGGAGAGCTGCCTCGGCTCTGTGAGCGCTGCGTTGCGCACGGTTATTGAAAAACACGGCCCCGACGCCGTCGGTGCCATACTTTCACCGAAACTGACCAACGAGGCGCTCTTTGCCGGTTTGCGGCTTTTCAAGCGGCTGTCGGTCAAGGATATCGATTTCGAGGTACCCAGCCTGCATTCCGGCAACGAAGATGATTTTCTGATCAAAGCGGACAAGAACCCGAACACGCGCGGTGCTCTCGCCGTCGGTGCCGGGAAAAAGGCGGTGGGGGGCAGGAGTGTCAAGGAGATGCTGAAGGCCGCGACAGAGGGCAAACTCAAGGCGCTCTATATCTGCCAGCACGATCTGATGCTGGGATTTCCCGCTGCCGACGTGAAAGCGGCACTGGCGGCGGTCGATCTGGTCATTTTCCAGGGCAGCAACGAAAACGCGACTTCGAAGACGGCGCATTTCATTTTGCCGGGCGCCGCCTTCGTTGAAGAGGAGGGGACGTTCACCAATTTTGCCGGCCGGGTGCAGCGCATCCACCAGGCCGTCGAACCTCTGGGCGAAGCCCGGCCCGCGTGGTGGATTTTCAGAGAAATGGGAAAGGCGCTCGGAGTCTCCATGCCTTACTTTGAGGCCGAGGATGTCTTCAATGCATTGGCTGCCAGCGTCGACGCGTTCGCGCAGCTCAACTACGGCGGCATCGGGGAGCAAGGCGCTGAAATCGAGCAGAAGAACAGAAAAAAAGCCGGAGCGAAGGTTGCGTGATGGCAAATAGTCTGGGAATTGTACTGGCGAAACTGGCCCTCGTGCTGGTGGTCGTCCTCAGTTTCGGCGGGCTGCTGACCTGGGTGGAACGCAAGCAGAGCGCCGTCATGCAGGATCGGGTAGGCGCCAATCGTGCGTCGGTATTCGGGCTGCGGATCATCGGTTTGTTCCATCCTCTGGCTGACGCCATAAAAATGTTCACCAAAGAGAGCTTTACCCCGAAAAACGCGGAGAAGTTTATCTTTACGATAGCACCTGGAATTTCCGTGTTTTTTGCGTTGATCGGTTTTGCCGTCATTCCGTTTGGCGATACGCTCATGCTCGGAGACTCGGCCATAAACCTGCAGGTCGCGCCTCTGAGCGTCGGCATTTTATACCTGTTTGCGGTCGCCGGCATGGCCGTCTACGGAGTCGTGCTCGGCGCCTGGGCCTCGCGCAACAACTTCGCGCTGCTCGGCGGTTTGCGCGCCTCGGCGCAAATGCTTTCCTACGAGATCGTGCTCGGCGTGTCCATCCTCGGCTGCATCATGGTTTACCAGACAGTTGACTTGCAGGAAATCGTGCGCTGGCAGGGCGCCACGTTCGGCGGCTGGCTGCCCGCGTGGGGTATCTTCCTGCAGCCGCTCGGATTCATTCTGTTTCTCACGGTCGGCATCGCCGAAACCAAGCGCGTGCCGTTCGACGCGCCGGAAG
>CAZTNL010000221.1:0-5744 GCA_964614885.1 uncultured Calditrichaceae bacterium
CCCTTTTTCGCGCAATGCGATTTTCGCGGGTATGTTCCCCGGCGAAATCGAGAAAAGACATCCGGATCTCTGGAAGCCCAACGATGCGAACGAGCGCAGCTTAAACCGTCACGAACATCAGTTTCTGGACTTCCATCTGGCCGATCTTGGCATCGATCTGCGCCAGGGCACAAAATACATCAAGATCATCGACGTCAGGGAAGCCAAGGCCACGGTCAAGCAGGCTGCCTCTCTGGCGGACGCGCCGCTAACCGCGATCGTCGTGAATTTTGTCGACATGCTCGCGCACGGCCGCAGCGATTCCGAAGTGCTGCGTGAAATGACCCCTGACGAAGCCGCCTACCGGTCGCTGACCAAATCATGGTTCGAGCATTCGTATGTTTTTCAGATGCTGAAAGAGTTTGCTCAGCGCGACTGTTTGGTGGTGATTACCACGGACCACGGCAGCGTCCGCGGCATGCGCGGAGCCAAGGTGATCGGCGACAGGGAAACATCCACAAGCCTGCGTTACAAATTCGGCAAGAGCCTCAAGGTCGATCCGAAGCATGCCATCATTGTCAAGAATCCGGCAGATTACAAACTTCCATCGGGCGGTATCAATTCGAACTATCTTTTCGCTAAGGAAGATTACTACTTTGTTTACCCGACCAACTACCATCACTATCTCAACCATTACCGGGATAGTCTGCAGCACGGTGGTGTTTCCATGGAAGAAATGATCCTGCCGGTTGTTACTCTGGAGCCGCTCTCATGAGTCTGGCCGCGAAGCAGGAAAACCTCTTTGCCGAGCGCCAAAGGTTTGGCGCCACTGAGACGGTTACAACCGAGAGTGCGGATGAGACGATGGCGCTGGGCCGCAAGCTGGCCGGCTCCATTCAGGCCGGTGACGTCGTCGCTCTCTTCGGTGAAATGGGGAGCGGAAAAACCACATTTGTGCGCGGTGTTTGCTCGGGACTTGGGGTCGCCGATGATGTGAGCAGTCCGACATTTACTTTGATCAATGAATACGGCGGCGGCAGACTTCCTGTCTTCCATTTCGATTTTTACCGAATCGGCGCCGATGCGGCCTGGGAGCTGGGCTGTGAAGAGTATTTCTCCGGGAGCGGCGTCTGTTTGCTCGAATGGCCGGAGCGCGCCTCCGACCTTCTGCCCCGGACCCGATTGGACGTACACTTCGCAACGCCGGCCAATTCCGGGGCGCGTACGAGGCGTCAGATCGAGGTGATCCGGCGGTGAAGATCCTGGCAATAGACACCGCCACAGCGCTTTGTGGTCTCGCCCTGACCGAGGACGAGCAGCTTGTCGCCGAATACCGTCTCAATCGGGCGAATATGCACAACGAAAGGCTTGTTTCGGCAACAGCGATGCTGCTCGGGGACGTGGGCTGGGGATTGCGTCACCTTGACTGTCTTGCTGTTTCCGGCGGCCCGGGGTCGTTCACGGGTCTGCGCATCGGTTTCGCCGCCGCGAAGGGGCTGGCTTTTTCGGTGGGATTGCCGCTGGTAGTCGTCAATACACTGGATGCGCTCGCCGGCGGGATTTATCATTGGGAAGGCGAAATCAGGCCGATTCTTAAAGCGCGCGAAGGCGAGTTCTACACCGCTCAATACCAGGATGGCCGTGAAGTTGAGCGCACGTCGGAATACGAAGTTGTACCGTTGGCAAGACTTTCCGGGTTTCGCCGCAAGGACGTTCTCATCGTCGCCGCGCCAGGCATTTGTGGTGAGGGGTTCGAGTGGGCACCGGCGACGTTGTGCCCGCAACCGGCTTCACAGATGAACGCCCTCACCGTGGCCCGGCTTGGCTTTAGAAGCGCAGCCGCGGGAGAATTTCGCGACGTGGCGGAGGTTGAGCCGTTTTATCTGAAAGACTTCAAGCCGAAAAAAAAGGCGCCGGTCGTGCAAGGTGGACGCGGGACGCTATGAACGAGGCAGAGTTGACGGAAACGGCAAAAACCCGGATTCGCCCGATGAGCATCGAGGACCTCGAGCGGATTCTTCAGCTTGAAGAAAGCAGCTTTCCAGACCCGTGGACGCGGAACAACTTCTCGCATGAGGTCGTTACCAACGAGTTCTCCAATGCCTGCGTCATCGAAGTGGACGGAGAGCTTGCCGGTTACGCGGTATACTGGTGCTTCGACATCGAGGCCCATCTGGCAAATTTTGCCATCGACAGTCGGTATCGCCGGCAAAATGTCGGTAGTATTCTTTTGAAGCACGTCATTGAAGACATCCGGAACAAAAATATTGGCAACATCTACCTTGAAGTCAGAGCCTCAAATGTTGCGGCACGGAAACTGTACGCAAAACACGGGTTTGTTGAGGACGGTGTGCGCAAAAATTACTACTTGAAAGAGAAGGACGATGCCGTCTTGATGAGCTTGTCCTTGAAGGAAGAAAACGATGGACTGGTTTAAACGCGCCAAAGAGGGACTCAAACCACAGAAGAAGAAGGAAATGCCGGAACTTTGGCTGAAGTGCACTTCCTGTGGCGAGATCATCTACAAGAAAGAACTGGAGAAAAACTTCTACGTCTGCAGTAATTGCGACCATCATTTTCGCATGAAGAGCGCCGATTACATCGCGCATCTGCTCGATAACAATCAGTTTGACGAGTTCAACGCCAATATTGCTCCGGTCGATTTCCTCAAATTCAAAGCTTTGAAGCGTTATGGAGATCAACTCAAAGCCGCTGCCAAAAAGACCGGCCAGAAGGACGCTGTCAAGACGGGGTTTGGCAAGATTCACGGGCACGAGGTCGTCGTTTGTCTTATGGACTTTTCGTTTATCGGCGGCAGCATGGGTTCTGTCGTCGGAGAAAAAATCGCCCGCGCCACCGAGGAGGCCATCAAGCGGCATTTGCCACTCATCATCGTTTCGGCCTCTGGCGGCGCCCGCATGATGGAAGGGGCGATTTCGCTGATGCAGATGGCCAAAACTTCTGCCCGCCTGGCGCAGCTTTCAGAAGCCGGACTGCCCTATATTTCCTTGATCACGGACCCGACGACCGGTGGGGTCACCGCCAGCTACGCCATGCTCGGGGATTTCAATATCGCCGAACCTGGCGCCCTGATCGGGTTTGCCGGGCCGCGCGTGATCAAACAGACCATCGGCCAGGACCTTCCCGACGGTTTCCAGCGCTCCGAATTTCAGCTCGAGCATGGCTTTATCGATGCGGTTGTCAGCCGGCAGCAGATGAAAGAAAAATTAAAAGAAATACTGGAGTTCACCATGGATGTCCGGATTGAGGAGGACTCTGCCAATGGCGAGCTCGAAAGCGGCGCGCTTCAGGACTTGGTGAAGGTTGCCGGGCCAAACGCAAACGACTTGAACGACGAGTCGGCCAAGAACTGATGACGGCCGCAAAACCGAAGATCCTGCTCAGCAACGACGACGGCATTTTCGCGCCTGGCCTGTCAGCGCTCTACGACGAGATGCGGAAGATCGGCGATGTGACGGTTGTTGCACCGGCGAGCGAGCAGAGCGCCGTCGGCCATGCCATCACGATTTTGGATCCACTCCGGGTCTCCGATTTCAAACGCGACGACAAATTCTTCGGTTATGCCGTGAACGGCACCCCCGCCGATTGCGTCAAGATGGCCTACTGGGCGCTGCTGGAAGAAAAGCCGGATCTGGTGATCTCCGGTATCAATCAAGGCTCGAACGCCGGTATCAACGCCATGTATTCCGGAACGGTGTCCGCGGCCACCGAGGGCGCTATTCTCGATATTCCTTCGTTCGCTATTTCGCTCGCTTCCTGGACGTATCGCGAGTTCGGGTACGCGGCCACGTTTGCCCGGGAGCTGGCTTTGAAAGTGCTGAGCCACGGCCTGCCAAGCGGGACGCTGCTCAACGTGAACGTGCCAGCGGTAGCGGCCGAAGAAATCGCTGGTGTCATGGTCACCCGCCAGAGCCAGGCCCGCTACCTCGAACACTTCGACAAACGGGTTGACCCGGCCAATCGGGTTTATTATTGGCTCTCCGGGCAAAAGATGCAGCCGGGCGCAGAACTCGATCTGGATGATCGCGCTGTGCAGGAAAACTACGTTTCGATCACCCCGCTGCACTACGATCTTACCAACTACACATTTCTGGAAACGCTCAAAACCTGGGAACTTCCCGACAAAACGCCATGAGCAGTCACGGCAACGAACTTATCCTGATCCTGGATTTTGGTTCGCAGTACACCCAGCTCATCGGCCGCAAGGTTCGGGAGTTAGGTGTGTATTCAGAGATCAAACCGTTCAATATTAGTATTGACGAGATAAAACGCCTCGCGCCAAAAGGACTCATTCTGTCGGGAGGGCCGGAGTCCGTATATGCCGACGACGCGCCCAGGCCCGATGATGAGATTTTTCAGCTGGCACTGCCGGTTCTGGGTATTTGCTACGGGCTCCAGCTGACCGCGCACTTTCATGGTGGCAAAGTTGCATCCGCCAGCCGGCGTGAGTACGGGCTGGCCGAGCTGCTGGTCGACAACCATGATGCTCTGCTGCGCGGCGTTCCCGGACAGTCGCGGGTTTGGATGAGCCACGGAGACGCGCTGCAGGAGCTGCCGCCCGGTTTCGAAACAATTGCGCACACGAGCAACTCGCCGTATGCTGCAATTGCGAATCGTCATGAGCGAGTTTTCTGCGTTCAGTTCCACCCGGAAGTGTCGCACACCGAGGCCGGCAAGAAAATACTGGCGAACTTCGTCTTCGACATCTGTGGTGCCTCAGGCGATTGGACGCCGGGATCATTTGTGAGGCAGACCGTTGCCAGCGTAAAGGAGAGGGTGGGGGACAGCCACGCCATCTGCGCACTCAGCGGTGGCGTGGACTCGGCGGTCGCTGCTGCTCTGGTGCACCGCGCCGTGGGCGAACGCCTGACGTGCGTCTTTGTCGATAACGGGCTGATGCGCAAGAACGAGGCCCGTGAGGTGGAAGATACCTTCAAGAAGTTTTTCCGGTCGAATTTCGTCGTCGTCGATGCTGCCGACCGGTTTCTCGACAGGTTGGCCGGCGAGATGAATCCGGAGCGAAAAAGAAAAATTATCGGTGAGACTTTTATCGAAGTCTTTGAACGCGAAGCAAAGAAAAATCCGGACGTCCGCTATCTGGTACAGGGCACGCTCTATCCCGACGTCATCGAAAGCATTTCGGCGCACGGCCCATCCGCTACCATCAAGACCCACCACAACGTCGGCGGCCTGCCTGAGAAGATGAATCTGAAGCTGGTGGAACCGCTGCGCGAACTTTTCAAAGATGAAGTCAGAAAAGTCGGCAAGGAGCTGGGTGTGCCGGCCGAGATTCTTGGCCGGCATCCGTTCCCCGGACCTGGTCTGGCCGTGCGGGTCCTTGGAGAAATAACGCGCGACCGGCTCGACGTCGTCCGCGAAGTGGATGCCATTTACATCGACGAATTGCGCCATCGCGGCTTGTACGACGAGATCTGGCAGGCGTTTGCCGTCCTCTTGCCCGTCAGAACCGTAGGCGTGATGGGGGATGAAAGAACCTACGAAAACGCCGTCGCGTTGCGGGCGGTAACCAGCACCGACGGAATGACCGCCGACTGGGCCCGCATCCCGCATAACGACCTGGCTGAAATCTCCAACCGCATCATCAACGAGGTCAGAGGTGTGAACCGGGTCGTCTATGACGTGAGTTCCAAGCCGCCGGGCACAATCGAGTGGGAATAGGTGAAGGTTTTGCTACAGCATTTTAGCTTGCATTTCCCGGGGAGATTCTTTAATTTTGCCACGAT
>CAZTNL010000222.1:0-5741 GCA_964614885.1 uncultured Calditrichaceae bacterium
CAGGAACCAGGCGACACCAATAGAGAGAACCGAGACACTCCGGGCGCCAGCGCTCCCCCAAAATCGCTTTAACTTTGAAAAACTCACGATAAGCATCTTCCTCTACTCTGCTATCAGCAATCGCTCCGTGAAATAGCTGCTACTCCGCCACGTCGTACACATCCATCGGCTTCAGGCTGCCGAGAAACTCGCGCGTTTCCTGGCGGTCGAACTGCATGTCGCGACTCTCGATGCAAAGAAAAAATCGGTCGCGCGAAGCCAGGGCAAAGCGTGGCACATTGAAAACCGGATGATACGGCTGTGGCAGCCCGTTCAACGCGAACATACCGAAAACCGCAGCGATCGCCGCCACCAGCACCGTGGTCTCAAACGTGATCGGGATGAAAGACGGCCAGCTATTCAATGGTCTTCCGCCGATATTGAGCGGATAGCTGATGACCGACGCGTAGTACTGCATAAAGAAACCGAGAACGCCGCCCACAACAGCCCCGATCAAAACGATCATCGGGAGCTTTGATTTCTTGAAGCCGACCGCCGCCGGCAATTCTTCAACCGGGTAGGGCGTGTAGGCATCCATGCGGCGATAGCCGAACTCGTGCGCCTTTTTCGACGCCTCGATCAATTGCTCTGCGTTTTCGAACTCTGCCATCAGGCCATAGAGCTCGTCGGGTTTCTGCATGTCGCTCATTGATTTACCTTCAAACGCTTGCCGGCGCCGGGCGTAGCAGCACTATTTCGCATCAGACTCGCCGCTCTTTTCCGCCACCAGCGTGCGCATTTCAAAAATCGATATCGATGGAATCAATCGAATGAAAACAAACAACAAAGTCAGGAACAGTCCGATTGAACCGATATATGTGGCCCAATCCCAGAACGTTCCGGAGTACATGCCCCACGACGAAGGCAGGAAATCGCGGTGCAGACTCGTCACCACGATAACGAATCGCTCCAGCCACATGCCGACGTTGACGAACATCGCAATCACAAACAGTCCGATGACGCTGTTGCGCGTCTTTTTCCACCAAATGAACTGCGGCGCCACGATGTTGCACAGGAGCAGGGACCAGTACACGTGTTTGTACGGTCCGGTCAGCCGGTTGAGAATCATGAATTCTTCATATTTCGAGCCGCTGTACCAGGCAGTGAACGCTTCCATCATATAGCCGTACGCTACAATCAGACCGGTAGCAAGCATGACTTTCGCCATGTTCTGCAAATGACGCAGGGTGATAAAATCTTCAAGGCCATAAAGCTTCCGCAGGGGGATGGCCAGCGTCAACACCATCGCGAAACCTGCGTAGATGGCGCCGGCGACGAAGTACGGCGGGAAAATCGTCGCGTGCCAGCCGGGCGTAATGCCCATAGCAAAATCAAAACTCACGACCGTGTGTACTGAGATCACCAGCGGCGTGGCCAAACCGGCCAGCAGCAAGTAGGCGGTTTCGTAGCGGTGCCAGTGCAGCGCCGAGCCGCGCCAGCCCATCGAAAGCACGCCGTAAACCATCTTCGACCAGCGGTTCTGCGTGCGGTCGCGCAGCGTGGCAAAGTCAGGCACCAGACCGGTGTACCAGAACAGGAAGGAGACGGTCGCGTAAGTGCTGACCGCAAACACGTCCCAAACCAGCGGGCTGCGAAAGTTGGGCCAGAGATTCATGGTGTTGGGATAAGGCATCAGCCAGTAATCGAGCCAGGGGCGACCGGTGTGAAGCAACGGAAACATGCCGGCAGCGGCCACGGCAAAAAGCGTCATGGCTTCGGCGAAACGGTTGATCGAGGTTCGCCACTCCTGACGCAGCAGGAGAAGGATGGCCGAAATAAGCGTGCCTGCGTGCCCGATTCCGATCCACCAGACAAAATTGATGATGGCAAACCCCCAGGCGACCGGCATGTTCAGCCCCCAAATACCGACTCCTTCGAAGAGCAGGTAGGCGACGGCAACCATGAACAAGCTGAGCAACATGAAAGAAATGCCGAACCCGACAAACCAGAAAATCGGTGTCTTCCGGGTCAGGACGATGCTGCTTACCTTATCTGTGACTGAAGCAAACGAGTGGCCCGGCCCAATGATCGGCGCTTTCTTTGCCGCGACTTTTTTTGTTTCTGCCATTAAGCGTCTTTAATTTCGGGATTTGGATTTCTGAGTTTCGCCAGATACGAAGTACGGGGGCGTGTGCCTACTTCGGCCAGTAAGCCGTAATTCCGATGTTCGGCCTTGCGCTTCGAGACTTCGCTGTTTTCGTCGTTGATATCGCCGAAGACGATGGCGTCTGCGGGGCAAACCTGCTGGCAGGCGGTCACGATCTCGCCGTCGCGAATGTCACGGTCTTCCTTGCGCGCTTCGATGCGGGCATGATTGATGCGCTGAACGCAGTACGAGCACTTTTCCATGACACCGCGAAAACGAACGGTCACGTCCGGATTGCGCATCAGCTTGAGGCTCTCGGTTTCGTAGTCGGCATACTTGAAGAAATTAAATCGCCGCACCTTGTAAGGGCAGTTATTGGAACAGTAGCGGGTTCCCACGCAGCGGTTGTACACCATCTCGTTCAGCCCCTCGTCGCTGTGAACGGTGGCGCCGACCGGACAGACCACTTCGCACGGGGCGTTTTCGCAGTGCATACACATGACCGGCTGGTGCAGTGTCTGCGGGTTGTCGAGGTCGCCTTCGTAGTAGCGGTCGACACGAATCCAGTGCATCTCGCGGCCTCTCAGAACCTCTTCCTTGCCTACTACCGGAATGTTGTTCTCGGACTGGCAGGCGATTGTGCAGGCATTGCAGCCGGTGCAGGCATTCAGGTCGACTACCATTCCCCACGCATACCCGTTATATTCGAAAGGCGGATAGAGGCTCATTTCCGGCCCCGGCGCTTCGGCGTCCTCGTGAAAAAGCTCGGGGTGTGAGATATATTCACTCAAATCGGCCGCACGTACGATTTTGCGCCCTTCCATGCTGCCGTGTTCCTGAGTGTTGGCCAGGCTTTGTTCGCCTGAAATCCGCTCGATCTTCACCCCGTTGGCAAACCAGGCGGCTCCAGACGGCCGCAACCGGCTCGCATTGAAACCCGCGCCGTTCCCGACTTTGCCAGCTCGCGTACGGCCATATCCAAGATGAGCGGTCACGGATTCGTCTGCATGTCCCGGGGTTATCCAAACGGGCGCCTCGACCTGATAGTCGCCCAGAGACAACCTGACTCCCTGCCCGTTTTGCAAGTCATGCTTTTCAGCCGTTGCGGGACTCATCAGGGCCGCGTTGTCCCAGGTCAGCTTTGTCAGCGGCTTTGGCAGCTCCTGCAGCCAGCCGTTATTGGCGTACCGGCCATCGAAGATATGTGGATCCGGACGAAAGACGACTTCGATTTCTGAGCCGGCAGCGGACACTTCCGGCTTCTGGAACGGGCGCAGTTTGACGCTTTTCCCGGCAAAAGCCGTACCGGCTACGACGCCATCGTGCAGCGATATTTGCCACCGCTTGTCGAAATCTGCCGGCATCTGCTTCTTCCAGTAGTCGCGAACGATGTCGTAATTGGACACTCCGGCCTTGTTCGCCAGAGCTGCGACCATTTCATGCGATGTTTTGCTGGCATACAGCGGTGCGATCAAGGGCTGCACGAGCGACACGGTGCCGTCGAAGGCCCGGGCATCGCTCCATGACTCCAGATAATGTGATTGGGGAATGTGCCAGTGGCAAAGCTCCGATGTTTCGTCCTCGTACCCGCTGAGATGAACCCGCATTTTCACCTTGTCCATGGCATCGGCAAAGCGTATATCCACAGGCGCATCGTAGACGGGATTGCCCCCGAGCACGATGAGGACATCAACGGCACCGCCGCGCATATCGTCGGCGAGTTCCTGCAGAGATTCGATCTGAAGAACGGGGTTAGCCTCTACCGGACGCGTATAGGTCACGGTCTTGCCGGTGTTCCCGAGGGTTGCATTTATCGCGTGGGCAAAATAATGAACTTCCTCTCCCTGATATTCTCCCGGAATGACGACGCAACGTCCGGCATGGGCTTTAAGATCGCGGGCGAGCGCCTGAATCCAATCCCGATGTTCTTCGGGAGCCTGAGACGGCACACCCTGTACCCCAACGGCCGCCGCGACTGCTGCGGCAAATTGCGCCACGTCACCGGCCTTCACGGGGAGACGGTGATCCGCCATTGCGCCGCTCAGAGTGGGGGTACTCTCCACCGCGTAAAGACGATTCATGTCCGATTTGTGATGGTCGATCTTGCGTCGGCGGGAAAACTCCCGCGAATAGACCAGGCTTCCCGGCATACCGGTAAGAAAATCTCCGTCCAGGCTCAAAACGACATCGGCGTTTGCCAGGTGATACTGGCACTCGACGAACTCGCCGAACGCCATCTGCGCGCCGGACTTGGCGCAATCGCGTCCCGCAGCCTCGAATTGGTGCCACCTCGCCAGAGGAAACTCTGAGAGAAAATCACGGATCTGGCTCGCCAAAGTGGGAGAGGTCACTGTCTCGGTCAGAATTCGAATACCAGCGCCGTCCTTCAGACGTTGGGCCTCAATGGCTGCCCGGAGCTCTGCCAGGTAGGCCTCCCAGGTGCTGAAGCGACCAACTCGTTTTACGACCTTCGAACGCTCCGGGTCGTAGAGACCCAGCACAGACGCCTGAGCGAACACGTCGGTTGCGCCGAAGCTGGCCGGATGCTCGGGATTACCCTCAATTTTTGTCGGCCGGCCCATGTGGCTTTCCGCCAGCACGCCGCAGGCGTAGCCGGACATACAAAAAGCCGTAGCAAAAAAAAGCGGCTTGCCCGGAACAATCTCCTCGGGCTTGGTCACGTACGGAAGAATCTTCTCTTCCGGCTGTCGCGTGCACGCGTTCAGCCCGGCCAGGGCCATGGATGCCGCCATCACCTGCAAAAAACGCCGCCGGCTGACGCCGCTCGCCTCAACGAGCGGGCTGGAGGGAAATTCGTTCTCGACAAATCTCTGAAACTCTTCGGTCTCGGCCAGATCTTCGAGACTCCGCCAGTAACGTTTGCCCTCAACGTTCGCCAGCCTGTCGCGCAACGACTGAAGATCCATGCTCTTCGAAGCTTCTGTTTTTTTCATATATGTGCTATCTCAGCGGTGACAGGTTGTGCAATTGGTAGACGTTTCGACGTGATAAGCACGCATCAAAGAATCTCCGCGAGCCTGGGCATTTCCGGTTGGCTGCCAGCCAGCCTGAAAAACAAACTGCCGCGGACGCAAAGATTCCTGAGGCTGGCGGTGGCACCCGAGGCACCACTCCATGTTCAGGGAGTGTTCGCGCCAGGTCAGGGCCATTTCTCCGATCGGCCCATGGCAGGTTTCACACCCCACCCCTTTCCTGACGTGGATGCTGTGATCGAAGTAAACGAAATCGGGCAGATCATGAACCCGAAGCCACTCAATTGACCTTCCGGTTCGCCAACTGGCGCGAACCGGCTCCAAAACAGCCGCCTCGGTATGAATCTGCGAATGGCAGGTCATACAGGTCTTTGTCGGTGGGATGCCGGCGAAGCTGCTCTCTTCAACCGACGTGTGACAGTACCGGCAATCAATGCCAAGCTCTGAAACGTGATGGCGGTGGCTGAAGGGCACCGGCTGCTGACGCACCACCTGAGCCTGGGTCACATAAGGCGACCGCTCTATGGTCAAAGCGACCCACGCCAGCAGGGCAACGATGAAGACGCCACCAAATATTGTAACCTTGGCGATTACATTCGTGCTGGGATGAAACAATTGGGACA
>CAZTNL010000223.1:0-5741 GCA_964614885.1 uncultured Calditrichaceae bacterium
GTTGCAGGAAAGTTTCATCCCTGTCACGCGCTCGTAACCATCTTGCTATAACTTTGTCGGAGTTTGATGCAGGTCGGCCGGCGCTGGCCGCTTTGCATTCGTTTGACAGCGAAGAGTTTGTGCTTGACAAATAACAATTAGTTTATTAGATTTCCGTGCGCCTTTGGAGAGAGGAAAGGAAACCCACCTGGCGCATATTTGACGAAATTCACAATCACGATGGCAGCTACTGAATGGGCATGTCTGGACCGAAGCGTCGTCTAGCTGCGACCACTAACGAGAGGAGGCCCCCAGAGTCGAGCGTTTCCAGGATTTGAGTTTGTTTGCTGTAAGCTCTGTCACAGATGGAGAAGTCGTTAAAACAAATGGAGGGAAGATTCATGCTTAGAAGAATGCTCTTTGTGATAACCCTGCTGATGATGGTTCCGGCCATGATCTTCGCGCAAGGTATCACGACCTCGGCCTTGAATGGCAAGGTTACCGCCCAAAACGGCGAAGCACTCGTCGGCGCCAACGTCGTGGCTGTGCATGTGCCAAGCGGCACGGTTTTCGGCGCCGCGACCAGAAGCGATGGCCGCTTCAATATTCAGGGCGTCAAGGTCGGTGGCCCGTACACAGTCACCGTCAGCTACATCGGCTACCATGACGCCAAGCAAGAGAACATTTTTCTTGCTATCGGTCAGGACCTTAGGGTCAATTTCAAGCTGGCCGAAGAGGCGATCGAAATGTCAGAGATTGTCACCGTGGCCGAGCGCGACGCCATCCTGACCGCCTCCAATACGGGAACGGTCAACAATGTCACCACCGCGGAGATCGAGCGGCTTCCTACTATCACCAGAAGTGTCGCGGATTTCACCCGGTTGACGCCGCAATCATCAAGCACGGGTGGAACCGGAGCCACCAGTATTGCCGGCAAAAGCAATCGCCTGAACAATTTGCAGGTCGATGGCGCTGTCCTCAACGATGCTTTTGGTCTTAATGCTTCCGGCGACCCCACCGGTTCGATCAACTCGCAGCCGATCAGCCTGGACGCCATTCAGGAATTCCAGGTGCAGATTGCGCCCTTCGATGTTCGCTCGGGCAGTTTTGCCGGTGGCCTCATCAATGCCGTCACCCGCAGTGGCAGCAACCGTTTCGAGGGTTCCGGCTATTTCTTTGGTCGCAACGAGTCGTTTGTCGGCGATCTGAACCAGAGCAAGTTTTCGAATTTCGATGACTTCCAGACGGGCTTTAGATTTGGCGGCCCGCTGGTCAAGGACAAAGTGTTTTTCTTTGTAAACGGCGAAATCGGCCGCAGGAATCAGCCGGATAACGGTGGCTTGCTGGGTTCCGGAAAACCGAATGAATTTGGTATCGACGCCACGGAAATGCAGAAGATCATCGATATCTCCAATACGAAGTACAACTACAATCCGGGTGGTTTTAATCCCTTCACCAACCAAACCGACAACGACAAGATTTTCGCTCGTCTCGACATCAACTTGTCACAACAGCACCGCTTGACGATCCGCGAAAATTATGTCGACGGCAATCGCGATGACGGTATCCGCCGCAGCCGCAGCCTCTACACCCTGGAGAGCAACCAGTTCAAACGCGACAACACGACCAACTCGCTGGTGGCGCAATTGAACAGCACGTTCGGCAACAACAAAGCCAACGAAGCGCGCATTGCCTACACCACAGTCCGCGACAAGAGGTCGCCTTTGTTTGGCGCGGCGCCGCAAGTGCAACTGAATCTCGAGCGCGGTGGGACGGATTTGGGTGCGGTCCGTTTTGGCGTGGAGCGATTTTCGCAGGCCAACGCTCTGGACCAGAACACGTTTGAATTCACCGACAACTTCCACTATTTTACCGGGAACCACACGTTTACTGTCGGTACACACAACGAATTCATTTCGTTTGACAATCTGTTCATCCAGGATTTCTTTGGCGCCTACGAGTTCGACGTCGATCTCGATCAACTCGATGCCGGCACCGACACTTACACGCAAAACACGCCGACCCGCTATCTTGCCAGCGTTTCCCGGATACCAGATGTTAAGAAACCGCGCGCCAACTGGAACTATATTCAGCTTGGCTTCTACGCCCAGGACGAATGGAAACCGACGTCGAAATTGAACCTGACCGTCGGCTTGCGCGCCGACATTCCGGTGCTGCCGGACAACCCGCTCGACAATCCCGATTTCAAGGCGGCCTTCGGTCGCAGCACCACGGATGTTCCCACGGGCAATATCCTCTGGTCGCCGCGCTTTGGTTTCAACATGGATCTGTCTGAAGATCGCAGCATGCAGATTCGTGGTGGCGCCGGTATCTTCGCAGGCCTGCCGCCGGCTGTGTGGCTGTCCAACGCTTACAGCAACACCGGAGTCGACTTTGCCCGCGTCGACGTGGCCACGTTTAACAACGAGGCCGTGCCACAGTACAACCCGGATCCCAACAACCAGCCAGACCTGGCGGGTGAGGTGCCGACATCTGACATTGCTCTGATGGACAAGAATTTCAAGATGCCGCAGGTTTTCCGGACCAACCTCGCAATTGACCGTCAACTGCCGGACGGCTTGGTTGGAAGCCTCGAGTTTCTCTACTCGAAGAACATCAATGAAGTCTTCTTCAAGAACCTGAACGTGGGAAACCTCGGTCAGGCGGTTGGAACCACTCAGGACGGTCGTCCCGATTATGGTGGCTTGCGTCCGAGCAGCAATTTCAACAGTGTGATTCTGCTGGACAACACCAATGCCGGCCACCAGCTTTTCCTGACCGCTCGTTTAAAGAAGCAACTCAACCGCGGTCCGCTCAAGGGCTTGTTCGGTAGCCTGTCTTATACGCTCGGCCGTTCCCGCGATATCAACAGTGGGCGTTCCAGCCGCGCGATTTCAAACTGGCGCTTCAACGAGACCAATGATCCGAACGGCGAAACCGCCGCGGTTTCGGATTTTGAAATCAGGAATCGCGTCGTTGCCGATCTCTCCTACGCGTTCAACTATGGCAGAGGCTTTGGCACCACGGTATCCCTGTTTTACGAAGGACGCTCCGGCAACGGCTTTAGCTATATGGCCCGCGACGACATCAACGGCGACCGCAATCGCGGCAACGACCTGGCATGGATTCCGAGCTCCGCTGACGACATTTCCGATCCAGCCAACTGGGCGGCTATTGAAACCTTCATCAACTCAGAGCCGGCGCTCAAGGATGCCAAGGGCAAGATCTTCCCGCGCAACTCCGCCCGCGCCCCATGGCAGGATAAGCTTGACCTGCGAATCGCCCAGAAGATTCCGTCACTGCGCACGCAAAATCTCGAAGTGACGCTGGACGTTCTCAATGTACTCAATTTTCTAAACAGCGATTGGGGTCAGATCAAGTTCGTCAGGTTCGACGCTGCGACGTTGTTTAACGATGGCGGTTACGATGCCAACGGCAAGCGTGATCTCAGCCTGCGCCTTAGAGACTCCAACGGCGACGGCAAAGTAACGCGTGCTGACGTTTTCTCGACATCTGACCTGGCTTCACGCTGGCAGATTCAGTTGGGAGTTCGCTACAGCTTCTAAGTCTTTGAAGATATTCGGCTGAGCGAAGAATGAAGGGCCGGCGCTGTAAGCGTCGGCCTTTTTTGTTGCGACAAAGGTCGAATATGTCCTTGCTTCTTACCGAAAAGATTAACAAATTCGTCAACTTTGGCACGCCTCCGCGCGAATGTTCCGGGGCCAAGTGTCACGAGTGACATTCCTCATATTCAATCCGACTTAAGGGAGATTTCATGACGAAGCGAATCATCTTTGTGCTGGCGCTCTTCGGTATGGTTTTGACAACGCATATATGGGTGCAAAAACAACACGGCTTCGATGCCGGCTGCCTGGGCGTACCAACGCTTCAGCATACGGCCACGGTTTCCGGATGCCAGGAGGCGATAGAGAGCGACGAAAGCACGACCTTCGGTGTGGACAACGTGGTGGCCGGCTTTCTGTTCTATTCGGTTTTGGCGAGCCTTTCTCTGGCGGGCGTCTTTACCGGGAGCCGGGGCCGCGTCATGCTGTCAAAAGTGACGCTGGGGCTCGCAGCGGTCGGCTTCAGCTTCTCTCTCTACCTGGTTTCGATTCTCCTTTTCAAAATCGGCGCGTCCTGTGCCCTGTGCCTGACCTCGGCCGCATGCGTGACCGCGATTTTTGTGCTGCAATTCATCCAGTTCCGGAAGAGCGACGGCGGGGACGACTCGACCGATGCGGCGGGGACGCGTATCGCCGAGCTGGGGTTCGCCACGCTTGCCTCCTTTGTCGCGGCTGCGCTGGTCATGCTCGACCTGGTTTTCCTCGGCAACGTCGCCGGATCCGCAGCCGCAGGAAGCGGGGACAAGGAGCAGATGCGCGCCGTTGCCAATGAGGTGCTCGAAAGCCGCATCGGCCAGGCCTTTCTCGCCAGAATGGCGCCGTGCGAACTGGACAACACCCGTCCGGAGGTCGACTGGCAATCTCTGATAGAGCCCTCCGATCCGTTTATGGGCAACCCTGCTGCCAAGGTAACCTTCGTCGAGTTTTTCGATCCGAACTGCCCTCACTGCAAGATGGTGCATGCGGTCATGCAGCGCGTGATCCAGCAATACAGCGACCGGGTGCGGTTCTATTTCAAACCGTATGCCCTGTTACATACCTTACCTGCCTCCAGAGACCCGTTTGCGGGCCAGTTTGAAGCTGTCCTTGATATCCTGTTTTTCCCGCATGCGTTCCGTGACCCAGGCGGGGGGGTCGCCACCGAACCAGTTTTTCACCGTGACGGCGGTTTTATCGCGGTTGATGGTATTGAGGATGGATAGATAAAGCACAAAATACACAAAAGCGATGGTATAAAGAATCAGGGGAAGGAAGGATTTGAGATGCTTCTTTTCCTGTTCCGATTTATGATCCCACAGGCGGTACCATAAGGACTCTTTTTTCTGCCTCATACGGTCCTCTCGAACTTTGGTTTGATAAACACCGATCGTCAGCGCCGGTTCCCCCGCGGATTTTCATCATAACAAAATCGTCCTCACCGGACAAGGAGGACAAAATCCCGGCCGGGTTATATGGGTTTATGCTATAGTTAAAAATTTTTCAACCCGATATAAAAGCTAGCCTTCCGGGTTTCTCTCCCCGCAAATGACCGTGATCGAAATTCAGCCGCAAAAGAAAATCCACTGCACGGTGGCGGCGCCGCCTTCGAAAAGCTACACCAACCGGGCGCTGATCGTCGCCGCACTCGCCGAAGGCGATTCCCGCCTGCTAAACCCGCTGTTCAGCGACGACACGCGGTTCATGCAGACAGCCCTTCAGCAATACGGAATCGGCGTCGTCCGGGAAGACCGCGCCCTGACCGTCGCCGGACAGGGCGGACGGCTGACCGCGCCGCGCGGGGAAATCTTCGTGGGCAACGCCGGCACCGCCATGCGGTTCCTCACCACCCTCGCCGCCCTGGCCCCCGGCCCCACGCACCTCACCGGTGACGAGCGCATGCAACAGCGCCCCATCGAAGACCTCCTCGTCTGCCTGCGCGAAATGGGAGTGAAGGCCGAATCCGTCCACCGCAACCAGTGTCCGCCCATCGACATCGGCGGCGGCGGAGTACCCGGCGGCGGCGTTCACCTCGCCGGGGACAAGAGCAGTCAATACCTCACCTCGCTCCTCCTCTCGGCGCCGCATTTCCAAAACGACACCGCCATCCACATCCGTGGCGACCTCACTTCCAAATCCTACGTGGACATCACCCTCGACATC
>CAZTNL010000224.1:0-5733 GCA_964614885.1 uncultured Calditrichaceae bacterium
ACTATTCGGAGGCAGAAATCCGCCGCCTATCTGTAGTAGTCGGCGGGTTCCAGTGTGTTCATCGAAATCGGATTGTCAAAAACCAGAAACTCGGTCGATGACTGCGTTTCCCGACCCGTGTCCTCGCACTTGACCTTGACGGTCAGGGTGTATTTCCCCTGCACGAACTGGTCGACAGGAAGCTTGATGCTGTGTGCGGTTGTCGCTCCCGGCTTGGGATGGTGCCGGCAAAGATGGGCATACTGCCGTCCCTTTTCGTCTTTTATGGTAAAGTCTGCAACATAATTCGTATAGTGGTTTTCACAGCCGTTCAGAAGGTTGTAGGCTTCGAAATAGACGTATATGTCACGCGCGCCATGGACAAATGTGCGCACCGGATTTGGCTCGACATAGCGCTGATTCTTAACGTAAGGCTGCCCTTCTTCCGCCGGGGCAATCTTCTGGCTCAGCTGCACATCGCTGACCAATAGCTCATCGCCGGTGTAGTCGCGCGCTGTTATGTACTCCTCGACTCTGGCAATCTTGTGCGTTTCCAGGTCTTTGAGCTTTGTTTTCAACTTGTAACGGCCGGGGTCAAAGGAAAAAGCCATGAGCAGGACGCGCGCCTTTTTTTTGTCGACCGTTTCCGCAAATGTGTTCACCTGGAAGACATCCTTGGTTTTCTGGTGCTCCAGTACCTCACCCGACTCAGACGTTACCGACAGCTCCAACTGATAGCCGGCCTGAAATTTTTTCCCGTTCTTAAAGAACTGCAGGTCGTTGTATCCGGCCTGAATGTAGAACTCAACATAAGTCTGCCCGCCGACGCCCTGGAAGGTAGAGTAGTCCACAAAGTAGGTTGGCCCTTGCCCAAAAGACTCGAACGGAGTTGAAGTGGACAGGTTGGCGCCGTCACCGGCCACTGCGAGCGCAGGCAACATTGCCGTAACGAGGATTGCGAGCAGGTTTCGTTTCATGACTCCTCCATGGAATTGAGAGACAACTGAATTTGCCTCCGTGAACAATGAATTCATAACTACCCTATCGTACGGTTTGCTAAGACTCTTTAAGATGTTGTGGTGCGGACTACATGCCCCGCCGGATAAAACCCGGAGGCCAGCACCCTCCGGCACCGAGTCCGCATCATTTTTCCGTTGACAGTTGAAATATATTTCAATATCTTCATGTTATCCGGTACTAAGACAAACCTTATCGTAAGTACTCCAAGTCGTTCACACTCTGATTATCGGCAGGTCTATTCGACCGGTTGCGTTGAAAAGAAAGTTGTTTTAGTTCGGGTGTGGATGGAAGCGATTCCAATCCCTGTATCCTGGGGAAAACCGACACCTTTGACGAGGAGGTGGTAGCAACAAACTTCGAATGCAGGCTCGGCGTCAAATTCGCCGGGCGTTCTATCATCAACCTAACGGAGGGAGTCCGATGAAACCAACAACATCTATTTTTGTGTGGGTCGCTCTGACCGCCTGGATTTGCTTATCCGCGTCCCCACTGCTTGCCCAGCAGAAGGGAACGATCATAGGTAAAGTCCTGGAGGTAGAGTCGCAGGAGGCGCTCCCAGGCGCCAACGTTTCCATTGTAGGCACCATGCGCGGGTCCAGCGCCAATTCAGATGGCGAATTCAGCATGTCGATGGCGCCCGGCACCTACAAGGTCATGGCAACCTTCATCGGTTACAGCTCGGAAGAGAAGGAAGTCAGGGTTGTAGCAGGCGAAGAAGTCACGGTCAATTTCTCTCTGGCCGAAAGTCCCGTCGAATTCGGCGAGAGCCTGGTCGTCCTCGGTTCGAGGTCAGCGCGAACTGCTGTCGAAACCCCGGTTCCGGTCGACATCATTTCAGCCAAAGCCATTCAGCAATCTCCGTCGCTGGAAGTGAACGAGGCGCTGGCGCAGTTGGCTCCGTCGTTCAACGCCTCGCACCAGACCATTTCGGACGGCACCGACCATGTCGATCCCGCAAGCTTGCGCGGACTCGGCCCGGATCAGGTTCTGGTGCTGATTAACGGCAAACGCAGACACCAGTCCGCGTTGGTCAATGTAAACGGCACCTTTGGCCGCGGCACGGTCGGAACCGATCTCAATGCCATTCCTAAGGCAGCCATCGAACGCATCGAAGTCCTGCGGGACGGCGCTGCCGCTCAGTACGGCTCCGACGCCATCGCCGGCGTGATCAACATCGTTTTGAAAGAGCAAACAAACCAGATCGATGTTGATGCAACGTCCGGCGTTACGGGCGAAGGCGACGGTGAACAGGTCGCGGTCAATGCCAACTACGGCTTCTCCATCGGTGACCGCGGTTTCTTCAATGTCACCGGAGAGTATCTCGATCGCAATCGCACAAACCGTTCCGGCGCATGGACCGGCGATATTTTCTCGGGTATTTCCGGTGAGCAGGCCACCAACGCAGAGCTCGCCAGAAGGGGCCTCACCCGCCAGGATTTTTCGATGAAGACCGGCCAGGGCAACGGCACCATTGGCATGGCCTTTTTTAACATGGGTTATCAACTGAACGACAATGCAGAGTTCTATGCGAACGGAGGCGCCTCTCACCGCAACGGCGCCGCCACTGGCTTCTTCCGGCTGCCGAACTCCGAGGCACGCGTCGTTCCTGAAATCTATCCAAACGGTTTTCTGCCCGAAATTCATACCGAAATCGCAGATCGCTCCATTACCGCCGGACTTCGCGGCACCAAAGATGGGTGGGACATCGATCTCAGCGTGACGCACGGCAGTAACTCGTTTCAATTCAACATTGAGAACACGAATAATGCTTCCATGGGCACATCAAGTCCCATTTCCTTTGACGCAGGACGGCTCAAATTCAACCAGACCACCGGCAACCTGGATATCGTTCGCCCCGTCGAAATCAGCGGTATCAACTCCCTATCCATTAATATGGGAGGTGAATTTCGCATCGAAAACTACCAAATTATCGCTGGCGAAGATGCCTCGTGGATGCTCGGCAACGGTGGCGACCGGCCCGGAATCGACTTCGATACCACCTCGACAGGACAACCGAAAGCGGCCGGGTCGCAGGTGTTCCCGGGATTTCAACCGTCCAACGAGGTCAACCGCTTCAGAAACAGTATCAGTGGGTATGCCGGCATCGAGGCACAACTTACCGACCAGTTGATGGTCGACGCAGGCGGTCGTTATGAAGATTACAACGACTTTGGCCAACGCGTCATCGGCAAAATCGCCGCGCGTTTCGAAGCGATTGACAATTTCGCCCTGCGCGGCGCGGTCAGCAGTGGCTTCCGAGCGCCCTCGCTTCACCAATCCTGGTTCAACAATGTCAGCACGCAGTTCGTCGACGTGAACGGCTCGCTGCAGCCGAAACAAGTGCTGACAGCCAACAACAAGAGTTCTGTGGCTAAGGCGTTCGGTATCCCGAACCTTAAGGAAGAAACCTCGATCAATGTCAGCGCCGGTTTCACGGCAAGGCCTCATCCGAAGCTCTCCCTGACGGCGGATTTCTACAGCATCTCCATCAATGACCGCATCGTTCTGACCAGCCGTTTCAGAGACAGCGATCCCAATTTTGCCAAAATTCTGGCGCCCTTCGCTGCCGCCGGCGTAAGCCAGGCACAATTCTTCTCGAACGCCGTGGACACCGACACCAAAGGTGTGGATGTTGTTACTGCCTATTTCACTCCACTTGGTCGAGGCAAACTCGACGTGAGCCTCTCGGCAAACTTCACGGACACGAACGTGGGTAAGGTCAATGTGCCGCAAACTGCCATCGACGCTTTCACTGCGGCGAATGGACATTCGCCGAACACCGAGGAACGCCAGCAGATTGCGAACACGTTCTTCAACCGTGAGGAGTTTAACCGTCTTGAGACCGCGTTGCCAAAGCAGAAAGGCACGCTGTCTGCGCGCTACAGTCAGGGCAGGGTCAGTTTCGGCACTCGTGCTACATATTACGGCAAGATTCACTACCGGCCCACGAACCCGGCCAACGATGAAACCTTCGGCGCCAAAATGCTCTTCGATTTTGACGTGTCCTACGACTTGCTGAACGGCACAACCCTGACTGTCGGAGGCAACAATGCCTTCAACACGTTCCCGGATGAGCAGTCTAAAGCCGGTAATCGCAGCGGGGAGCGTTTCATTTACAGCCGGCGCGTGAGTCAGTTCGGCACCAACGGGGGCTTCTACTACGCCCGCGTTTCACTGAATCTCTAAAGTCTAAGTCTAACCAGCACACTTTTCAGTCCCGGTCGCTTGCGGCCGGGACTTTTTTTGAGAAGTCGCTGACAGGAAAGGGAGGCCCTGCGCCCGCAGAAATAGTGGACGCAGCCTTTAATAAGGAAGGCTCATAAGGACGGCCGAGCCGGCGCCGCGCCCAGCAGCTCCGATCGAATCTGCTCGACTTCAGCGAGCACCTGCGGGTTGGCCAGAGCGCTCCGGTTGGCCACCACGCGGCCAGCGAGGGCGGCTTTGACGCTGAGTTCCACAGGTTTGCCGCTGCGAGTCACCGGCACCTCGGAAAGCTCAAAGACATGTCTGGGCACGTGCCGGGGCGACAGGAGCCGACGAATGGTGGAGCGAATGTCTGCGATCAGCATGTCGTCGAGAGAACAGCCTTTTGCCAGAACCACAAACAGCACGATCACCTCATCCACCTCGCCCGGTGGCACCCAACCCACGACCACCGAACCGGTAACCTGCTCGATCCCGTCGAGCGCAGAATAGATTTCAGCGCTTCCGATTCGCACACCACCCGGATTCAGGGTTGCGTCGCTGCGTCCGTAAACGATGGCGCCACCGGTTTCCGTAAATTCCACGTAGTCTCCATGCCGCCAGATGCCCGGATATTCTTCGAAATAGGCATGCTTGTACTTCCTGCCATCCGGGTCATTCAGAAAAGACACGGGCATGGACGGAATCGGTTTTCGGCAAACCAGTTCGCCTGGCCGGCCGACAACGCTTTGGGCTTCCTCGTCAAAAGCCGCGACATCGACGCCAAGGCCTTTGCACTGAATTTCTCCGGCATAGACCGGCAGAACTGGATTTCCAAGGATGAAGCAGGAAACAATGTCGGTTCCGCCGGAGATGCCCGCAAGATGGAGATCCTGCTTCACATTGTCGTAAACCCACTGAAAACCAGCCTTTGACAGCGGAGATCCCGTATAGAGGAGAGTGCGCAAATGTTGAAAGCGGTGGCTTTGCCGTGGCACAAGCGCAGGTTGTTCTTTCATGCAGCTTTCGAGGAATCGGCCGCTCGTGCCGAAATGAGTCACTTCCAGTCGATCTACCACGTGCCACATGGCAGAAAGGTCCGGAAACCCGGGATTGCCATCATAAAGGCAGATGGTCGCGCCCAATGACAGGGCGCTCAATTGCCAGTTCCACATCATCCATCCGAGCGTGGTAAAAAACAGCATGCGGTCGCCCTCTGAGAGGCCGCAATGGAGCTGCAGCTCTTTTCGATGCTGCAGGAGCGTCCCGCCCTGGCCGTGCAGCATGCACTTCGGCGCGCCGGTGGTTCCGGAAGAGAAGAGGACAAACAACGGGTGCGAAAAGGGGAAACGCTCGTATGCGCTTCCATCTGCGCTTTCTTCAGTGATAAACGCATCCCACAGAACGTCCCCCACCGGTTCGCTTTCTCCAACCGGATAAGGCATCGAAACGATCGTCTCAATCGATGGAATCCGCTCGTGGAGCTGCGAGACGACGCTTCCGGTGCTGAATGTCTTTCCACCGTAGCGATAGTGGGTGCCGGCAAACAGC
>CAZTNL010000225.1:0-5716 GCA_964614885.1 uncultured Calditrichaceae bacterium
CTGAACGCTTACGCCCGCGCCAAACGGGTCGGGGAAGAGCTGCTGACGCCAGACGGCCGTTACGGCCATAAGCAGAAATTTGTTTGGGATGGCTACGAAGACCTCTACCTGCGCCTCTCCGAGATTGGGTATGAGATCGGCGACAAGAATTTTGCCGTGGATATGGTGGATAAGGCATGGAAAGCGGCGCTCGAAGCGAACGGTCTCATGCAAAACGACCTGTGCGGCCAGGTGGAGCTCGAGAAAGCGGCAGAGCTGCTGCCTTTCGCCAGGGTCTATCGTCAGATCGCCGAACGCTTCGGATTGCAGCCGGTGCTGCACTGGCTGCGCCCGATCATCAAGTGCATTGGCGACCGCGCGCGTTCGTTTTCATCGACAAGAAAGGCGGGCTGATCTTGAAGCAGGGCCTTTGGATTGCGGTGCTGTTGATTTTGGCGGCTACCTCAAGCCGCGCAGCCGCGCAGCAAATCGACATGCGACTCGATGAGCAAATGGTCTCGCTCGAGCGGGACGTCGTGCGTTCGTACAACGAACTGCAGAAGCTTTTGATGCACGACCGCCGCCGGGGCGCTGAGATGGCGGCGTTCGAGAAATTGATCACCATCTACGTCGATGAAGTTCTCAACCTGTACGACACCTTCTGGCGGGTGAAGGGGACAACCCTGGAATCTGAACAGAACATCGCCGCGCGCTGCCTTATTTTCCGCGCTTTGACATACCTCGAACGCTCCTCTGAAGTGCCCGACAATTACGCCCGGGCGTGTGAAGATTATAAGAAGGCGTTGCGCCTGGCGCAAAACGAACTTAAGGAACCGCTGTTGAGTACAAAATTGCCATATGAAGTTTGGGTGGGCAGGAAGTTGTACACCCGTCTGGCCGACCTATTGGACGACCGCGGCAAGAACTTTCAAATGATCGATTGTTTCGCCGCTTCCAACCGGCAGTCGCCGACTGGAGCCGGGAAATGAGCCGTTTCATGCGACCTCTTGCCGTACTTTTTCTTCTCGTGTCTGGATGGACGGCCGTAGCGCTGGGCCAGGCCAATGCGGCCCTCGACCAGAGAATGAGCCAGAATGAGCAGACGATTCTGCGCATGTATCTGGAATATCAAAAACTGTACTATGAAGACAAGTCGCAGCTCGAAGAGCTCGCCGCTTTTGAGAAGCTGCTCGACGTCTATATCCGCCAGGTCATGGAGATTTACGAAACGCTGAGCCTGTCCGAACACGCCGGCGCTGTCGCCAGAGACGTAGCGGCGCGCGCTCTCGTCTTCAAGGCCCTGATGTTCCTGGAAAAAGCGCCGCTGAATTATCGATATTTCGAGCAAGCCTGTTACGCCTACTACGAGGCCCTCAACATTTACGAGGGCACGGATGAACCGCCTGTTATCTATAAAGATCTGCCCGAACCGATTCAGGTTGGCAGCCGGGTTTATTACCGATTGCTGGAACTGCTCGAAGATAAGGGGCGTGGTTTGCAGGACTTCGGGAAGGTCAGTATTTTTTTCAGAAATTTCATGGTGACCGCCAACTTCAACCCCGAGAATCTCGAGCTCGTCAAGGTGTCGGAGCAAGGCGACAAGACCGGGGCATATACATTTTCCCTCGCCGAATCGCGGATCAAACAGGCGTTCGAACATGTCTTTCAGAAGTCGCGGGACGTTCAAACCTATGTGGCGCTTCCGGCTGGCGCTTACATCCTTCGGCTGAGTGGCGGTGTCAAATCCGACTTTACGCCGTTGACCCGATTTTACGTCCGTGCCAACCAGCAACAGAATTATGTGCTCGAACCGCTCGCCGACTGGCTGGTGCTTTACGAACGCCCGCGCGACCGGCGTCCGGATTTCGCCAGATACCAGCGCAACAAATCGACGTTCGTCGCCGAGGGCATGACCAGTGTTGTCGGCTTCGACACGGCGGCAAACGGTGAGGAGCACTCCCAGGCCACCACCGGAGGTAAAACCGCGGAGGCACAGGTCGCCGATATCGTCCGCGACATCCTGCCCGGGTTCAACATTAAAATGACCTTCGACTTCAGCGACGCTGAAATTCGCGAAAAGGCAGTGGACATCATTTCCCGCTCCATCGTGGAATATGTCAATAGCGCGGCCTATTACAACTCATGGGGAGACTGGACGGCCTGCTGGCAAATCGCCGGCAGTGTGAGGCAAGTCATCAGCCCGGGAAGTCTGATCCCCACGGAGCTTCTGAAACTCGTGCACGAGGTGCTGGCGCAGTTGTAGCGGTATTCGCGCCCATCGATTGTACGTCCCGTGGCGTGAGACGGGAGCGCTGCTGTTTTTTGCTTGCCTCTTAATGCTCAATTGAGTATTTTCTTAGTTTTAAGAACGAGGTTTGAACCTAATGCACACACCGCCCATAGAAAAGCGCAGGTATCCGCGACTTGACACCTCCGGAGATGAACGCTGCACGATTCGGGTCTATGGAATGAAAGGCAGGCCCGTCGAGGGGCAGGTCCTGAATCTGAGTTTTGGTGGGGTCGCATTCCTGAGCGATTATCGTACCGCAGCCAGAACCGTAAACAGGTTCAACACAAAGGTGGAAATACGCCTGCCCGGCGGCTCGACCGTAAAAGCGGATTCATCCCTCGCCCGCATTCTGCCGAATCCGTCTGATGACACCTGTGTCTGCGTTCTGGAGCTGATGGGCATGGGGCAGCAACATTCGACGAAGCTCAGGCGCTGCACCGGATTGCGTTGAGCGGTCCTTCTTGCGAAACCGCCCACGTCCGCAGGCGTTTTGTGTTTACGCCTGTTCCCGCCTTCCACGCAACATTCACACGCGATTTCGTATCCCTAAAATTGATGTTTGCCCTTTGGCGTGGATTTCTTATCTTTCCGCGGTCCCCTGGGTGATGGTGACCGATTTGAAAACTCCACTATTTGATGAAATTTGACGGACAGGTTTCTTAACAGGAGGCTGCATGAACCGGTTATTGATCGATGATTTGGAACTGCGCGGTAAGCGGGTGCTTACCCGTGTCGATTTTAACGTGCCGCTGGACAATGGGCGCGTTGCCGACGCAACGCGTATCGAGGCGGCGCTGACCACTATTCGCAAGATTGTTGAGGACGGCGGCCGGCTTGTTCTCATGTCCCACCTGGGACGGCCGAAAGGCAAGGTCGACCCGAAACTGAGCCTGCAGCCGGTATCGGAAAAACTGGCGGAGATGTTGAAGCGGCCTGTGCGCATGGCCGGGGATTGCGTTGGCAGCGAGGTTACAGCTCAGGCCGAAAAGTTGGAAGACGGTGATATTCTCATGCTCGAGAATACGCGTTTCCACAAGGAGGAGACCGCGAACGATGCAGAATTCTCGCGACAACTCGCCGTCCTGGGAGATGTCTATGTCGACGATGCCTTCGGCGCGGTACACCGGGCGCACGCCTCTACGGTGGGTGTAACGTCTCATCTAAAAGAGAATGCGGCCGGCTACCTGCTGCAGTCCGAAGTAGAGAACCTGACCAGGCTGCTCGAAGATCCCCAACGGCCCTACGTCGTGATCCTGGGTGGCGCCAAAGTTTCCGACAAGCTCCAGGTGATTCGAAATCTGGTAACAAAGGTCAGCGCGATTCTGATCGGCGGCGGCATGGCCTACACCTTTCTCAAGGCCGGCGGCTCCGAGGTCGGCGAGTCCCTGCTGGACGACGAGCGCGTGGCCATGGCACGCAACGCAATCACAGTCATCAAAAACCCACATCCGTACAAGCGCCTGGAGCTGGTCCTGCCTCGCGACCATGTGGTCGCGGCGGAGTCCGACGACTCGAACTTCAGAACAACCGACGGCGTGGCTATCGAGTCCGGCTGGCGCGGCGTCGATATCGGCCCGGCCACGGTGACCGCCTTCAAAGAGCAGATCCTCGGCGCTAAGTCTATCTTCTGGAACGGGCCTATGGGGATTTTTGAAAACGACCATTTTGCCCGCGGCACCATTGAAATTGCCAAAGCCGTGGCCGAGGCGACCAAACACGGCGCCTTCAGCGTGGTCGGTGGCGGCGATTCCATCGCAGCCATCGAAAAGGCCGGCGTGACTTCAGAAATTTCTCATGTTTCCACCGGCGGCGGCGCTTCGCTTGAATTTATGGCAGGGATGGACCTCCCCGGTATACAGGCGCTGACCAAGGCCCGAAAGAAAGCGCCTGAGAAGGCCGGGGTGCCGGAATGAAGCGACCGCATCAGAACGCGCATCGGGTTTTCAGCCGCAAACTGAATTCTCCGGCGCAGATCGCACTCGTCTGCCTGCTGTTAGCCGGGCATTCTTTTGCCGGCGACAAAACCGTCTTCCGTTACGCATTTCCGAACAACGCGCCGCTGCGCTACCAGGCGCATTCGCAAATCGAAACTTCCCAGGAGATCATGGGCAGCGCCATGCAGACCCAGGCCATCCTCGATGCGGTGACCCGCCTGACTCCGGTCGGGGTGAAGAAGGACGGCGCGCTGACGTTCATACTCAACAACGAGTCCTTTCAGGCGAAAATCACTTCGCCGCAGGTCGATTCGACCCTGAAAAATCCCGACGGGCTCGTTGGTAAACGCGTACAGAAAACCATTGCTGCCAACGGGGACCAGATCGCCTCACGGGAGCTGGACACGTTCACGGTGCCGCAGCTCCTTCCCGGATATGCGACCGACCAGGAGTTCCTGGTGAATCTTCCGGAAGCAGCGCTCGCAGTCGGTGAAAGCGCCGAAGTGGCCGATGTGGATACCACCCACAGTTTCGGTGGGGAAAACATTAGCCACACAACGATCACCTATACTCTGGTCGGCGCCGAACGCCTGGATGGCAGACACTGCCTGCGCCTGGAGGTAAAAGGACAGCTTGCTCTCGAAGGGTCTGGAGCGTTCCGCGGTACGCCCTATTTTCTGGAAGGCGACGGCAGCGTTGAAGGCAACATCTGGTTCGCGCCGGACGAAGGCCTGCTGGTCCGGACGCAGAACAGCGTGGCGCTGGAGATGACAATCGCCTTCTCCGGACAGCAGAGCTTCACCATCCCGACGACACAACGCATCGAAATGACTCTGGAGCTGGCGAAGTGAAAAGACCCATCCTTCAAAGTTGTCTGTTCGCCGGCCTTTGCGCGGCGGCTATTGTTCTGACGAGCATCTCCGCCGAGGCTCGCGACGGTCATTTTACCGCCAGGGTTTACGCTGCCCGGCGTGCGGCCCTTTTGGACAGTATGCCGCGGAATTCCCTGGCGGTTTTCGTTGCCGCACCCACAAAGATGCGCTCCAACGACATCGAGTACGAATACCGGCAGACCAGCAATTTGCTCTATCTGACGGGCATCAGCAGTGTGCGGACAGCGCTCGTCCTGACGAAATCCATGGATGAGGCCGGAAAGACTGAAACGCACGAGATCTATTTTGTCCCGAAGTCCGGCCGCGGGCGTGACAAGTTCGTCGGCGCGGCCATGACGGTGGATGAAGCCAAAACCCGCCTGGAAATCGAGGATATACGAACCTACGACCAGCTCGGGAAAACCTTGCTGGAGGCGCTGCCCGGGATGAAAACGTTGCTTGTCAAATATCCGGTGGAATTCATTTACGACAACCTTACCGGCCAGCGCTATTTCATCGGGCAAAAAGGCGGAAAATGGCTTCGGACAAAGTTTCCCGGGCTCAAGGTGAAATCTCCGGCCCGGCTTCACCCCTTCTATAATTGGGTCTTGCTCACAATGAAAGAAAGGTCTGCGTACCTC
>CAZTNL010000226.1:0-5683 GCA_964614885.1 uncultured Calditrichaceae bacterium
TGCGGAATTAGGGATGATTCCGCAAATGTCCGCAGCATTGGACAAAGCCCGGTCCGTTTCTTACCGTCTCGATTTCAAAGCAGAATTCATCCGCAAATCATGGTGGATACGGAATTTTCGCCTCGGCAATGGCAGCTTCGATGCCAAGCTGTTCGGCGAAGCGGCGCACTACTACCGGCTGGCTGTTCGGATTGACTCGTCTAATGTCTCCGGCCTACGCAGGTACGGAGCGGCACTGTTTAAGGCCGGGCGCTACCGGAACGCCGAAAGCATTTACGCCCGGCTTCTGCAGATGGCCCCGGGGGATCTCGCGGTCATGAACAATCTCGCCCAGATATATTTCATCCAAAAGCGTTATCCCGCCTGCATCTCGCTTTGCGACCAGATTCTGGAAAAGTCCGACGTCGATATCGATGCGTTGCGCCGCCGCGCTTATGCCTACGACGCTCTCGATAATTTCGCCGCGGCTGAGAAAGATTATATTCTGGCAAGCCTGCTGCGACCGTCGGCGAGAACCCTGAATGACCTGGGTCTGCTCTATTTCAGGCATCGTGCCTACAAAGCGGCGGTCACGAGGTTTACTCAGGCGCTGCCGCTTTCAGAATCAAAAGTCGTGCTCTACCGCCACCTGGGGGAGGCAAACTGGAATATCCACAATTACCCCGCCATGGCCCGCTGGTACCAAAAAGTCGTGCAGGCAAATGCCGACGATTTGGCGGCATGGCAAAATCTGGCGGTTGCCTACGAAGCGCTCGGCCAAAAGGAATTGCTGGCCGAGGCCCGCCACTACATCCATAAAATAAGCGGCGCTAATTGAAGGCCTTCTGCAGAAAGGGGAGCAGGCGCGGACCGCTCGCGCCTGGGCGCGCTGTCGGTCAGAGCGGGATGAACCCTGTTATGGAGCTTGCAAAAGAAATGTGCTGCCGTAAGCTATCGATAGTACTCGGAGTTACTCTGGCAGCGCTCTCATCCGCTGTTGCCCAGCCGGCTGTCCTGGACGTCAGCCCGCGGCAGAACGAGATCAACGTCGCCTCTGGCAGCGTCATCGCCGTGACTTTCTCCGAGGCCATGGACGCGACCACCTTTAGCGGTACCACCTTTCGGGTCAGAGGCCGGGAAACCGGATTTTATCCCGGCAGCCTCAGCTACGACGCGGCCAGCCGCACGGCCACTTTCACACCCGTGACCCAGATGAAGGACGGGGAGATCATTTCTCTGATCCTGACTTCGGATATTCGCAGTGCCGGCGGGCAGAGCCTTACGCCTTCGTTTCAGTCGTCCTTTACCGTCGCCGTCGAATTCGGCACCGGCGTTTTTGCCCGGCCGCTGCAAATCCCCATCAGCCAGGATCCGGCAAATCCGGTCGAGCGCGATCCGACCGCGCTGTTTGCCGGCGACCTGAACAGCGACGGCTATGTCGACCTGGCGGTTGTCAACAACACCACGAATTCGGTTTCTCTGCTTCTGAACCGTTTTTCCAGCGTGACCGGTTCCTTCGAGGTTCAACCCTCCCTGCCGACCGGCAGCGGCCCTACCGCGATCGCGGGAGGCGATTTTACCAACAACGGTATGCTCGATTTGGCTGTGGCCAATTTCGACGATAATACGATTTCCATTCTCAACAACACCGGCGCCGCGGCTTTTGCCTCGGGACAAACGATTTCCACGGCCGAGCATCCGACTCACATCGAGGCAAACGACTACGATAACGATGGGCTCGTCGATATTGCCACGGTTGTGCTCGGCGTCAACCGTCTGCAGATTTACCACAATGTCGGGGGTACGTTTCGGGCTACGCCGGACTCTTACCCGACCGGCGCCAGTCCCTACGGGTTTACCTCAGGTGATTTCGACAACGATGGCGATCTCGATATTGTGGTCACCAACTCCGGCGACAACACGATCATCGTGTACAAGAATGACGGCCTGGGAAAATTCGCCAGCCTCGGCGAAACGGCCGTGCCCGACTTCCCGGCAGCGGTTGTGGCCAACGACCTTCTCGGCCGCACAACCGGGTCCTATGGAGACGGTTTTCTCGATCTCGTGCTGGTGCACCCCAATATCAACGCCGTCTCCGTGTTCGACAACCGCTCCCGCGACGGCAGTTTCGTCCTCGCGCAGCAGCTCGATGTCGGTCTGCGGCCTACAGGTGTTTTCGTCGGAGATGTGGATACCACTGAAATCGCTGCCCGTTCTACCGGCCTCGGCAAGGATCATGATCTCGACATCGCCGTTCCCAACATCTTCTCAAACGACGTGTTCCTATGGAGAAACGAGTTCAACAACCACTTTCTGCTGCAGAGCTTTGATGTTTACGAGGCAGGTGAGACGCCTGTGAGTATTGCCGGGTCGGATTTCGACCTCGACGGCGACATCGACCTGGCAGTGACCAACCTGAACTCCAACAGCGTATCCATTCTCCTTAACCAGGGCGGTCTCGCAGGCGATCTTCGCTTTACACAGCCACCGGGCGGTATCGATTTCGGCCAGGTTTATGTCGGAACGGATTCTACCCGGAGCTTTACCTTGCTGAACCCGACTGCGCAAACGGTTTCTCTCGATAATATTGCCAATAGCCTGCCGGTCTTCGCCCCGTCCGTGACCCGGGCGACGGTCGGGCCGGGACAATCGCTCGATTTTTCGATTACGTTCGCTCCTGCCGACACTGTCGTCTATGGCGATACTCTGGTCATTCGTTCTGCTATTTTCGTGCCTTCCGGGGAGCTGCGGATAGCCATGCGCGGCGAAGGCATTCGCTCCATTATCGAGGTCGTACCGGACACGCTCAACTTCGGGCCGATCCTGCCGCCGCAGGTGGCTGCTTTGTCCATCGAGATTTTCAACAGGGGCAACGGCGCTTTGAACATCAGTGACCTGCAATTTACGAACCCGGCGTTTTCCGTGCCGGTCAGCCGTCTCAGCGTGCCGCCTTACTCCAGCGAGCGGCTCGATGTTACCTTCCGGCCACAGCTTGCCGCAGCCTACTTAGACACGCTGCTGATTTTCAACAGCGACAGTTTGAAGTCGCCGTTCCCGGTCGTGCTGCTCGGCGGCCCCAACACCGCGCCGCCGGCTTTCACCTCCGCCGATACGGTATTCGCCTATGAGGACAGCCTGCTGACGTACGTCGCAACTGTCAACGACCCGGATGGAACACGTCCGCTTTTCGCTTTCAACAACCTGCCGTCGTGGCTGGCGCCGCTGCGGCCCGCCGACCCGGCCAATGATGCTGTGACGGGTACTGCCCGCGAAGGCTTCCGTGATACCTCGTTTACCGTCATCGCTGTGGACGGCATTTTCTCGGATACGCTGCAGGTAGTCGTTATCGTCGTGCCGGTGAATGATCCGCCCGTTTTCGATCGTCTTGCGGACCAGACTACAACAGAGCTGACTCCCCTGGCGTTTGAGATTTCGGCCAGCGACCCGGAAGACAGCACGCTCGCCCTGTCGGCCTTGAATCTGCCTGGCGGAGCGTTTTTCAGCGACCGCGGCAACAAATCGGCCGCATTTTCCTGGCTGCCGCCGGCGGGCTCGCGTGGCGATTACTTTGTCACCTTTGTTGCGCGGGAAGTGTACGGCGCCGCGCCGCTCAGCGATACGATGGTCGTAAAAATCACAGTGCTTGCTGCGCTGCCGGATCTACTCGTGCGTTCGCTTTCGGCGCCGACCACAGACATCACGCGCGGACAGACGCTGCCGATCATTGGCACAATCGGCGCCGAGCGCTCTGCCGTGGACACGCCGTTTCACATGACGTTTCTGCACGATGGCATCGTTGCGCGCGACACACTGGTATCGAGCCTCGCCGCAGGCGCCACTCTGAATTTTGTCTACACGGCTCGCTTCAATCGGGCCGGCAACAATGAAATTATATTCGAAGTCGATCGCGGCGACCAGGTGCCGGAAAGCGATGAGGGCAACAACTCCGCGATACTGCTCCTCAAAGCAAAAAGTCCGCTGCTGGTTGTTCGGCCGAACCCGTTTACGCCCAACCGCGACGGTTTCAACGACGAGGCGGTTTTCGATTTCAGCAAGTTCGTCGTAAGCCAGCCGGAGCTCAGGATTTTCAACTTCAAAGGGCAGTTGCTGGCCACGCTCAGCAATCCCTTTGGCCCGCGCTTTAGCTGGGATGGCCGCGATGCCAATGGCCGGGAGCAGAAACCGGGACTATACTTGTATATTCTGAGCGATAACAGCAAGCGGCTGACCAGCGGCTATGTGGTGCTTGCGAGATAGGCGGAGCCGGAGAGAAGCTGAAATGGCAAGGTGCCCGATGAAAGGTGTGAAGCGACATATTCTGGCAAGAGCCGCATTCGTGGCGGCAAGTCTGTTTTCCGGCACGGCCGGTGCCCAGAATCTTATTGTGGCCAACCCGGCAGAGGTGACGGACTTCAGGGCCGGCTTTGTGAACCCGGCGATTCTGTCTTTCCAGGAGGCGCATGCGGCACTCGGCGGCAAGATGTTTCATGTCAGCTTTGTCGATGGGCAAACGAGTCCCTTTCGCCAGGGTTACGTAAGTCTGGCGTTGCCCGGCAGCATCAGTCGTCAGATGGGTTTCGGTGTGCAGGCGCAGTACTTCAATTCGCCGCTGTACGACCAGAGCAATATATCGTTTGTCCTGGCGCGCCGGGTGAAGCACATTTACTCGTTCGGTCTGCGGTTTAACATGTTTTCCCGCAGCTTTAATCAGGATCAGTTTGACCTGGTCGATCCCGATGACCCAGTGTTCAGGAACGGCGTTACACAATGGGCTGGAACTTTTGGGGCAGGAGTCTCCATGTTCCCATTGCCGTTTCTGAACCTGGGCATCGGAATCGATCACATTAACCGCGCGAATATTGCGCTGGGCAGCGAAACCGTTTACCAGCCCATGGCGTTCTACGCCGGCGCCGTGCTTACCGTCGGCATTCTCAAGGCCTCTTTGAGTGCCTCGCATGAAGATGGCAGATGGCTGCCGCAGGCGACGCTCGGAACGACGATTCGCAGCAAGGGATATGCAACTGTTGGCTTCAGCCAAAACGCGCTGCAGGCCGAGGGGCAGTGGCGTATTTCCGGCCCGCTCAGTCTGAACTATAATTATGAGTATACGCTTTTCGATAACCAGGGGCTTGGCGCCGGTTCCCATTCTGTTACGCTGATCCATGACTTTGACCGGAAACGCAATCTGCCGAAATTCGAGTTACCCGATCCGTTCAGGGCCGAGTTCAGTCCGCCGGCCATCGATCTGGAGACCGAAGCGGGCTTTTATGTTTATTCGATCATCGATAAGCTGGATATTACCGAGCAGCGATTGACCCGGGTGATCGCTCCGGATATCTCGGCGGAGCAGCTCGGCCAGCTTTCAGTGCGCGACCTTGGCCTGTTAGACTCGACCCGCACCGACCTTGCATTTTCTTACGAGGGCACACCGGTCGACCTCGGCCTGCTCCCGGAGACGCTCGATGCCAATCTTTCCCCCGACTATGAGACCTTCGTCAAAGACGTATCGAAGGAAATGAATGACAGCCGGATCAAGACGCGCGTGATCGCCCCGAGGGAAACCTATTTGCGCGCCGCCGGACTGCGAAAGTATTTTCACCGGGATTCGCTGGCCAACCCGAATCTGCAGTTCCTGGAACCGGTCTACGATTCACCTATGGACAGCATCGAAGCCACGCGGCGAGTCGACGCCAACTCTATCAAG
>CAZTNL010000227.1:0-5665 GCA_964614885.1 uncultured Calditrichaceae bacterium
ACAGAAAAAGAGAGTGCTGAAACACCTGAACAAACACCACGGCGTGCCCGTTGTTACTCGCCAGGAGACACAACTTCGGTTGCATCTTCTCGAGTCTGTCAGGCAGCATGAAGCCAACGTATTCGAAGCGACCTATTTTGCGAATGCAGCGCCGCTGCTTGGGCAGGTTGACCTGGGAGTCGGATGCGAGGTCGTGCGATGAGCCAGCGTGGAATCCATTCATCGAGAGCTCCGGAGCCGGTCGGATTGTACCCGCACGCCCGGCGCGTCGGCAATCTGCTTTTTCTGTCCGGCGTCGGCCCGCGTGAGCGTGGCACGAACAGGATTCCGGGCGTTGAACTGGACGCGGCCGGCAACATTCGCAGCTACGATATCGCCGCTCAATGTCATTCCGTGTTCAGGAATGTGCGCGCCATTCTGGAAGAGGCCGGGGCGAACTGGCAGAATCTGGTGGACGTCACCGTTTTCTTGACCAACATGAAGGACGACTTCAAGATATACAATCAGATCTACGCCGAGTATTTCAGGGACAACCAACCCTGCCGGACCACCGTGGAAATCAACTGTCTGCCCACGCCGATTGCGATTGAGTTGAAGTGTATCGCAACTATTTGAGGCCGGCAGACTTACCTGAAAATTCATAGCCACAAAGCCACAGAGTACACAGAGCTTTATTTTTTTTGAAAATTATGAAAATAAACATTTCGCCTTTTTCGAAACGATATCTTACTGTGAACAGTTTTTCAAAGTTTTCATTTCTCAGTGCCCTCTGTGGCTCTGTGGCAATATTCATGAATTAACCAGAAATATTCAACCTTAACCGATAAGCACGGAGGTTCACATGGGACTCGCAGCATTCAGCTTCAAACAATGGATAGACGACCACCGCGACTTGCTGAAACCGCCTGTTGGCAACAAATGCGTTTACGACGAGGCCAAGGATTTTATCGTGATGGTGGTTGGCGGACCGAACGGTCGCAAGGATTATCATTACAATGAAGGCGAAGAGCTGTTTCTGCAAATTGAAGGGGACATTGTCCTCAAGATTATCGAAAACGGGGAGAAAAAGGACATCCCGATTCGTGAGGGAGAAATTTTTCTCTTGCCGCCAAGGGTGCCGCATTCGCCACAACGTCCGGCAAACACCATCGGACTGGTCCTCGAACGCACCCGACGTGAGGGAGAGGATGATGGCTGCATTTGGCTTTGCGAGAATTGTGGTGAGAAGCTGTACGACGCCTACTTTCACCTGGATAAGCCGTCTGATATCGTCGGAAAACTGCGCGGCGTCATGGAGAAATTTCACGGCTCCGATGAGTTCCGAACGTGCAAGAAGTGCGGCACGACGATGGAGCTTCCGGGGTAAGCGAAGAGGTGCCGGATGCGGTCAAATCCGGCAGACGAAGGGTCTTCAACGGAACACGGTCGCACGATGCTCAAAATAGACATTCACACGCACATCCTGCCGGAAAACTGGCCCGACCTGAAAGCGCGCTACGGCTATGGCGGGTTTATCAACCTGGAACACCACCGGCCGTGTCGCGCCAGAATGATGATGGACGGCAAGTTCTTCCGCGAGATAGAGAGCAACTGCTGGGACCCGAAGGTTCGCATGCATGAATGCGACGCGCATGAAGTAAACGTTCAGGTGCTTTCCACGGTACCCGTGATGTTTAGCTACTGGGCCGAGCCGGCGCACGCGCTCGACCTGGCGAAATTGCTTAACGACCATATTGCGGGGGTCGTCGCGAAATTTCCGAAACGTTTTATCGGCCTCGGAACCGTGCCTTTGCAGGCGCCTGACTTTGCCGTGCGCGAGCTGGAACGCTGCGTCAAGGAGCTCGGTCTCGCCGGGATCGAAATCGGTTCGCATGTCAACGACTGGAATTTAAACGACGAGCATTTGTTCCCGGTGTTTCAGGCGGCCGCGGAGTTAGGCGCCGCGGTGTTCGTCCACCCGTGGGATATGATGGGCAAGGACAAAATGAGTAAATACTGGCTGCCCTGGCTGGTCGGGATGCCGGCGGAAACCAGCCTGGCTATCTGCTCCATGATTTTCGGCGGCGTTTTCGAGCGGCTGCCGGCGCTGCGTGTGGCCTTTGCGCACGGCGGCGGCGCTTTCCCGGCGACGATTGGCCGTATCGAGCACGGCTTCAACGTCCGGCCGGATCTTTGCGCCGTCGATAATGACGTCAATCCAAGAAATTACCTCAGGCGCTTCTATCTGGATTCTCTGGTTCACGATCAAATGGCGCTCAAATTCCTGCTCGATCTTTTCGGCGCGGACAGGATTGCGCTGGGCACCGACTACCCGTTCCCACTCGGCGAGCTCGAGCCTGGCAAGCTTATAGAATCGATGGCCGGGTTGCCGCGCGCGGATCTGGAGCGGCTGCTCAGCGGCACGGCCCTCGAGTGGCTTGGGTTGGAGAAAGATGAGTTCGCGCCGTGATCCTTGAAACGAAAATTTCCGGAAAACGCTACCGCTTTAACCCCGACCGTGGTGTGGACGTTTCAATTCCTCTTGTTTTCAACGGCGCGCAGCCCAATTCTTATAACGTGCCCGAAGCGTCCTCCGTAGCCTACGAGGACGGCGACTTCATCGGTGACACTCGGCGTGGCGGCGGGTGCAATTTCGAGAAATACTCGTTCATTCCGCACTGCAACGGCACGCACACCGAGTGCGTCGGTCACATTTCGCTGGCGCGCATTCCGGTAAATGTTGTGCCACCGGGGCCGTTTGTCCCGGCAACGCTGATTTCAGTAGCAGCGACATCCTCGGGTGAAACCACGGAATCATATCTACCCGAAAAGACAGCGGACGACATGCTGATCACCGCCGGCTCGCTGGAGGAAAGAATGCTGGGCGCGGACGCTGATTTCCTGGAGGGGCTGCTGATTCGCACCCTGCCAAACGATGACTCGAAGAAAACGCGTCGTTACATGCAGGAACAGCCGCCGTTTTTTTCACTCGAAGCGATGGCGCTCATTTGCGCGTTCGGCGTCCGGCATTTGCTCATCGATCTCCCTTCGGTTGACCGCACGTTCGACGAGGGCCGGCTTTCGGCGCACCATATTTTTTGGGGTGTGCCCGACGGCAGCCATGAGGTCGATCCGGAGGAGCGTTCCCTAAAGACGATCACGGAGATGATCTACGTCGACGACAGTGTCGGGGATGGCAAATATCTTCTGAACCTGCAAATACCGAATTTTACCTCCGATGCGGCGCCGAGCCGGCCGCTGCTTTTGCCGCTGATTTGAGTTTTCAGCGCAAGTGAAAAAAACTGAATAAAGCCACTGAGACTCGGAGGACACGGAGAATCGGAGTTCGTTCTCTATTTTCGCGGGTTTTCCTCTGCGCTCTCTGTGTCTTAGTGGCTAAGATTTTCCTGGATGGCGAATCGAACGTTGTTTTCTTTTGTGTAATTTGATATATTGCGGCCGCATGCAATAAACCTTTTGCTTTCTGACTTTGCCAGCTTAGACCCAATATGATGAATTTTCAAACCACGGAAGCCGCGGCACGCCAGCTCGATGAACGGGATCCGCTTGCGTCTTTTCGGAAAGAGTTTTACTTGCCAGTCCGGGAGGATGGCTCCGAGTGTATCTATCTTTGCGGCAATTCGCTGGGGTTGCAGCCACGGAGAGCGAAAGAGTTTGTCGACCGTGAAATGGAAGACTGGGCCAGGTTCGGCGTGGAAGGGCATTTCCAAGCCCGTTCGCCCTGGATGCCCTACCACGAGCTGCTGACTCAACAGACGGCGACGATTGTCGGGGCGCAGCCTTCGGAGGTCGTGGTGATGAACACGCTGACCGTCAACCTGCACTTGATGATGGTCTCGTTCTACCGGCCCACGCCCGGGCGGCACAAAATTCTCATGGAGGCGCATGCTTTCCCTTCGGACATCTATGCGGCGCAGTCGCAGATACGCTTTCACGGCTACGATCCGGCCACGGCGTTGCTTGAAATAAAACCCCGCGAGGGAGAAAGTTTCATTCGCACATCGGATATCGAGGAATTGCTAGAACGCGAGGGAGATTCCATAGCCCTCGTTCTTATCGGCGGGGTGAACTACTATTCCGGCCAGGTGTTTGAAATGGCGAGGATCACAGCGGCGGCGCGCGCTCACGGTTGCCTGGTGGGCTTTGACCTCGCGCACGGCGTCGGCAACATTGTGCTCGAGCTGCACGACTGGGATGTGGATTTCGCGGTCTGGTGTTCCTACAAGTACCTCAATGGCGGGCCGGGATGCAGCGCCGGCTGTTTTGTCCACGAGCGCCACGCGACCGCCGACGTTCCACGTTTCGCGGGCTGGTGGGGCCAGAACAAGGAAACGCGTTTTCTCATGGAGCCGTCTTTCGAGCCGATTGCGGGCGCGGAAGGGTGGCAACTCAGCAATCCGCCCATTTTGGCAATGGCGGCGCTGCGGGCTTCTCTTGAGCTGTTTGGGCGCGCCGGTTTGCCGGCGCTGCGGCAAAAAAGTGAAAGCCTGACCGGCTACCTGGAATTTCTGCTGCGCGAGTTGGCTGGTAGTTTCGTAGCAGTTTTGACGCCGGCCAGTCCCGCGGAGAGGGGGTGCCAGTTGTCGCTGCAAGTCTCCGGAAATGGGCAGCTGCTGCACCAGCGCCTCCAGGCCAGAGGCGTTGTCTGCGACTGGCGCGAGCCGGATGTCATTCGCGTGGCCCCGGTTCCGTTTTATAATTCGTACCTGGATGTTTACCGTTTCGTCCGGATTTTGCAGGAAGAATACGTTCGACTTTCATCTTAACCAAAGAGGCGCACATGGCAATCGATAAAGAACTGCTCGACATTCTCTGTTGCCCGGAGAGCAAAGCGGAGCTCAAAATTCTTGAAAAAGAGCGCATCGAGGCGATCAACAATCAAATCGCCGCTGGAAAAGTAAAATACAAGGACGGTAAAGAGGTCGATAAGCCGCTGCAGGAAGCGCTGATCACGGTCGACGAAAAGACCATCTACCGGGTGGATGATGAGATTCCCATCATGCTGGTGGAGATGGCCATCCCAGCGGAGCAGTTGGGTGATTTCTAAGCAAAGCCAACAGCGCAATCCTGGTTACAGCCTCACTTAGTCATGAATGTTGCCACGGAGGACACTGAAAAAGTCATGAACCGCAAAGACGCGGAGACGCAAAGCCTAATAAAACGGTGGCTTGAATTTTTTTGAACGTGCGTTTTTCACATTCTATGAACGAGCCGACCTTTTTGATGGCTCATGACGATTTGTACCTGTCTTCTCTGTGACTTGGCGCCATTTTGAAGATAGTTTCGAAAAATCAGAAATGTTTATTTTTCCAACTTTCAAAAAGAGAATACTCTGTGTACTCCGTGCCTCTGTGGCTATGAATTTTAAGGATAGCAGGCGAAAGATGAATTTCTACGACAAGCACATTCTGCCGAAGTTGGTCAATTTTGCCTGCCGGCAAAAGCCCGTCATGGAGCAGCGCGAGAAGATCGTTCCGCTGGCCAAAGGAACCGTGCTCGAGATCGGCGTCGGCTCCGGTCTGAATCTTGACTTTTACGATCCGGGCAAAGTCAAGCGCGTCTTCGGTCTGGATCCGTCTCTGGAGATGTGGGCGATCGCGCGCAAAAACCGGCGGCGAGCCCCGGTCGAAATGTCGTTTCTGAACACGTCCGCTGAGGAAATTCC
>CAZTNL010000228.1:0-4325 GCA_964614885.1 uncultured Calditrichaceae bacterium
TGCAGCGACTCAACAGGTTTAGCCATTATTCTCTAATCGCTCCTTGTTAGTTGTAAAATTTGTCAGTGCCATGATATTCGATGACGACTATCCACCGTATTCATGCCGGGTTCCGACCCTGATCGGGTGCGGCGGCAAGTTAAGAATATCCTCCGGAAAAAACTCGACAACATAGGCGATAACGTCGCGAATCGAAAGGACGGATAGAGGCTGCCGGTTATCGTCCACTACCGCAAGGTGGCGGCAGCTTTCAGCAGCCATGTGACGCATGGCAGATTCAAGCGTGTCGGAACGCTTGAAGGCAGTCGGACCCGGCGTCATAAAATCGTCAATGACCAGCTGTTCCAGGTCCAAATCCTGACCTGCGATTCGTATCAGCACATCTCTTTCCGTGAATATGCCACAAAGCTTCTTTTCTTTTACTACCAACAGACAGCCGAAATGGCGAGCGAGCATCGTATCGACACATGTTTTCAACGATGTGCCGAGCTCCACAGTCACTGCCTTCCTCAACTTCAGGGTTCCGAGAGAAACCTTGAGGCTGTCGTCATGCAGCGCAATCTTGCCCTCCTCCATCAACTCCTGCATCCGTTGCAACTCGTCATCGAACTGATCGAAATCGACGATTTCCACGATACACTCCTTCCAGGGTTACTGCTTAGTCAAGACTCTCGACAATGTAAGCAAGGACATCGCGCACACTGATAACGCCGGTCGGCGCGCCTTTCAAGTCGAGGAGCGGAATGTGCCGGAAACCGCCGACATGCATCCGATTGACGGCATACGCGATCTCGTCATCCTGCCACAAATATTCCGGCCTGTGCGTCATGATGTCGCCGGCAGTCGTTACGTTCACATCGAGGTGCCCGCCGACAACTTTCGTCAACACGTCGCGTTCGCTGATGATTCCGACAAGCGCGTCCTTCTCGGTGACCACGACACAGCCAAAACTGTTATCCTTCATCAAATTTATCACATCCTGCACCGGGGTCGTCAAACCCACAACCAGCGGTTTGCGCGGCGAAAGACTTTGCAGAGACGTACGCAGAGTTGTCGAATCCATAGCCATTTCCTGTCACATGAATTTTGGGTCGCAAACTGCAACCAATTTCGGCGCGTAATATAATCCATTGACCCTAAAGATGCAACTCTTTTAACCTCAAAATTTCATAACATTTGTGAAGCTTTGGTCACCCTGAGTTCTTAGAAATCCGCGCCGATGGAAATCAGGTTTCTGAGACGCGACACCCCGGTCAAATCCGTTCGCCAGGCCATGTCGTACTTCAGTAGAAAAATACCCAGATTTACCCGACCTCCCCAACCGAAGGACATCAGAAGATCGTCCAACCGGACGTGGCCGGAAGGCGTTTTCGTCAGAGGGTTGAAGCGGCCATCCCATGCACCTCCAAGGTCTACGAACAGCGCGCCCCGGATGTTTGCCAGACGCAGCGGCATGGGCCAACGCGACTGGAAATAGTCAACAAACGGCATCCGCAATTCGAAATTGGTCACGAGGTACTTCGAGCCGATGCGCTCATAGTAATCGTATCCGCGCAGAGGCATGACAAAATTCGAAAAATAGACTTCGTCCAGGTCGAGGGAAACGTCCTGGCGAAACTTCAGATTGATCCAGTTGGGCATGCCGCCGAGAAAGAAGCGCTGTCGCTGCCGACCTTCGCTCAGGCCGCCGCTAATGTGCATGGCGTAGGTGACCCGCCTGGCGAAATTGATGTAGTGGCGGTAGTCGAATTGATAAATCCTGAAATCGAGACCGCCCGCACCGAGGTCGGGACTCGCCTGCACCGAGATATTGTAGCGCGTTCCCGCCCTCGGCCCGGTGAAACCCCAAATTACATTGTCCTTGACATAGGCCAGCGAAAACAGAGCGACCTTGGTCGAAGAGTTGGCCAGGCTGCGCGCGTTTTCCGCGAAATCGACCAGCCCGTGCCGGCGAATATATTTGAAATCGAAGCCGTACGAAAGCCGCCGGTAGCGGTCGAATGGGCGGTTCATCTGCAACTGGATGCCGAAGTTGCGGTCGCGAACGAGAAAGCGACCGTTGCTTAGGAAGAGGTTGTTCTTTTCGTAGATACCCACCCCGTAGTCTGTCTGCCGCGGCCTGTACTGGTAGCTCAGTGCGAAGTCACTGTTCTTGTAGTCGATGAAGATGTCGGTCATGAAATTGAAGCGCTGGTTGCCCATCAGGTCGCTAAACGACACCAGGGTCGCGCCCTGAAAACCGAAAAACGGGTCAAAGCCCGCGTCTGCGGTGATCAGGTCGGCGCTGAATCGGGTCCGGTAGCGTGACACTTTGAACTCGCCCTGGTCGTTTCGACATGCCTCCGGCCGCAAAAAGGGCCCCTGCTGTGTGGAAAACTCACCCAGCGGCCGCCCGCTGCGAAATGCTTTTCCGAAAACAAAGTTGCGAAAGCGTCCCGACGCCGATGTATCGCGCAGCGCGCGCGGCGCAGCCGCGGATTCGGCCGGCGCAGTATCCAAAGCCAGCTCCCGGCCGCGCGCACCTGTTTGCAGACGAATCGCACCCCGGCCAACGTCCAGCGGCCGCGTCATACAGAACAGATCGAAGCCGCCGTTATTGAAACTGGTAAAAACAAGCCTCTGGTCGCGCCATGACAAATGGTCGACACCGGTGAGCACGTTCGTGATCGGATAGGCCGCATTTCGCCAGCGCGGCGAAACGGCTGCTTCCGTAGTACCCTCCCCGCTTCCGCGCCCAATGGAGGCAACGAGCACGCGGTCCGGCGGCTCCGCCGCTCTTTGACGCTTCAGGTAGATGTTTGATATGCCGCTGCGATCGGACACGAAAGCCAGGCCGGAGCCATCCGGAAACCAGGCCGGCGACTTCTCGTTGGCGGCCGTTGCCGTAACGCGCGCGATTCGGCCGGATGCCACATCTATCGAGTAGACGTCATGCTGGCGATAGTCGATCCGGCAGATGCTGAATCCGTCAGGAACAGCAACGCCGGCCAGGTGTTCGCCGCGGTCGGAGACGAAAGCAATTTCGTTGCCGTCCGGCGACCAACGCGGCGCCAGGTCGCTGAAAATGTCATTCGTGAGGTTCCTCAGACCACCGGTATCGAGGTCCACGACGTAGATATCCGACGCGCCGGCTCTGGAGCCGGCGAAGGCGATCTTGCTGCCATCCGCGGACCAATCCGGAGAGAACAGACCGTCCAGGTCAAAGCTGATGGACCTCACGACTTTTCTTTTGGCAACATCGACGAGGTGCAGAACGTCCCGGGCGCGATCCTTGGCAGCGAAAGCGAGGTAACGGCCATCCGGGCTCCAGGTGATGCCCGGTCGCAGCCAGTGCAACTCTTCCATACGCCCTGACTTCTGCCCGCTGACGAGTTTGGCCAGCGGCTGTCCCGTTCGCGCCGAGGCCAGGTAGATGTCGAAAAAACCGGACCGGTTCGAAAGGTAGGCCACCCTGTCCGCATTTGGTGAAAGAGAACCGCTGTTGTTTATGAAATTGCGCTCTTCGACATGTGACGTCAGTTGCCGGGCAAATTCCTGCGGTTCGCGCCGGATTCGATATTCGGGCCAGTATCTTCTTCTGAGATATTTTTGCCAGTCCCGGCTGAGCTCGTCGAGATTCATGCCGAGGCTGGCCTGCACCGCCTTATCGATGTCTTTGTAAAGCCTGAGCTTGCCCAGAAGTTCGCCTATCTTTTCACCACCATAGGTGTGAGCGATGAACGCCAGCACCGACTGCCCCCCCTTGTAAGCGAGAAAGCCGCTCAGGTAGCGAATCGGCGGCAGGTAGCCGCTGATGACCGCATCCCGCAGAAACATGTCCGACTCGTAGTCCCAGCCACCACGCGACTCATACTCGGCCAGTCCCTCGATGAACCAGAGAGGAATATTGGCCCGCGAAATGCCTGTGGCAATGGAAAACGCGCCGGTGCCGAACAGCATCTGCAGCAAGATGGCGTGCGTCAATTCGTGATGCGTGACGTGCCGCAATTGCTCGTAAGACCCCTCGAACGGGATCACAACCCGGTTCTTGTAAAATTCGGTAAACCCGCCGACAGACTCTTCCGCGGGTGCAAGATTGAGATTGGTCTGCTCGAAATCGTTGTGGGAATTGTACAGCAGAATCGTGATCCGGTCGCGCAGTCGGTACTGCCAGCCTTTGGACACCCGGTCCCGCGCCTGTTCGGCCACTTCCGCAACAAAAGCAGCCGCTCTCTTCCCACCGTGGTAGAAATACACATCGAAATGCTCCGACTGCAAGTAATGCCAGTCAAAATTCGTGTACTGCACGTTGTTCTTGCCGAACTGCTGGGCAGATGCGTCGCCGC
>CAZTNL010000228.1:4425-5629 GCA_964614885.1 uncultured Calditrichaceae bacterium
AAATTCGTGTACTGCACGTTGTTCTTGCCGAACTGCTGGGCAGATGCGTCGCCGCAAAGCAGAAGCATCAACAGAGCACTACCGGCAACGCCAGCGATTCCGGGGCGTGCCTCGCGTTGCATACAACCGGGTATCCTTTGAATGGTCACAGCGATTGATTCAAGCATCTAATCGGCTGGCAAGCCCGGTTTCTTGAACCTGCAAGACACTTTCCGGCGCTTGACAAATCGGGATATTTTGCCCATATTGACGCTTATGCCGGCGCAAACACAGGAAAATCGGGATGTGATCATTATCGGCTCCGGGCCGGCCGGCATCTCCGTGGCCCTGAGTTTGCTCAGGTTGCGCCCTGCCCTAGGGCAGGAACTGGTCGTACTGGAAAAAGAGACCCATCCGCGCCCAAAGCTTTGCGGGGGCGGCCTGACTCCTCTGGCCGAAGAGATGCTCGACGCCCTTCATTTGGAACGCGCTGTCCGCGGCGCGCCGGTGCGCAGGGTCAGATTCAAAATCGGCAGCAGGTGCGTCGATTTTGAACGGAACGGCCTCCTGCGCATCGTCCAGCGCCAGCTCTTCGACGCCGATCTCGTACGACAGGCCCGGGCCGCGGGCATCGAAATTCGCGAAAACGAGGAGGTGGTCGGATTCGAAACCGGCCCGGCCGGCATACGGATTCGGACCCGGCGCTCAGAGTATCGCGCGCGCGTGGTCGTCGGTGCGGACGGAGCCAACAGTCTGGTCCGCCGCAAGCTGCTGCGCTCGAACTCCGGCCATGTGTCGCGCCTCATGGAGGTCGTTGTGCCCGCGCCACCGGACCATCCGGCCCAGCGCGAGAGTATAGCCATTTTCAACTTCGACGGAACAGACCGGCGCCTGCAGGGCTATACCTGGTGCTTCCCGACGCAGGCAGACGGGCAGCCGCATCTGAACGTCGGCGTGTTCGACAGCCGCATCCGTGGCGGTGGCACGCGGGCCGACCTCAAGCAGTGCATGCGCGCGGCCCTCTCCGGGGCCGACTGCGCAGCCGAAGAAACGCGCCTTCAGGCGCACCCGGAGCGCTGGTTTCATCCGGACGGATGCTATGCAGGCAAACATGTGCTGCTCGCAGGGGACGCCGCAGGCATCGAACCCTGGCTGGGCGAAGGCATTTCCATCGCGCTCGCATACGGCCCGGTGGTGGCGGCGGCCACAGTGGCTGCGTTCGAAA
>CAZTNL010000229.1:0-5625 GCA_964614885.1 uncultured Calditrichaceae bacterium
AGAATGTAAAGACAATTCTGGGATCTTTATTAATCTGAAAAATTCAAAGCCGCGGAACTGCGGAGTATACAAAGTTTTGAGTTTTTCTAAAAGTGAACAGTTTCTCTAAGTTCTTGTTTCTCTGTGCCCTCTGTAACTCCGTGGCAGCATTTGTGAATGAATCAGGTTAAGGTTCACAATCTTAAATTCAAGCCCGCTTAGTTGGACAGAAGAACGCGTAAAGTCTGCCCGAGGCCGGGATTCCTGGGATTGGATTCGTGATAGTTGATAATTACGTCGGCCTTGCTGTCCCGATTCAGCTGCATGGCGCTGACCAACTCGCCGTTTTGGGGAATGGAAACATCGAAGCTGGCGCCGACCCCGGACGAGAAACCGCGATCTTTGCGGCCGCGAACGACCAACAGCGTCCGCTCCTCTTTGCTGCTCATAATATCCAGATAGCCGTCGCCGTCGAAATCCGCCAGTTCATAAACCGGGGAGGTGGCGCCGCCGCGGTAGGTAAAGCGCATCAGCAATCGATTTTTCTGATCTGGCTTGTCGGGATAGCGCCTGTGCTCGTCCAGCAGGTAGGTCTCGGCCTGCAACTCCACGCTCTTGGTGATCATCATCCGGATGATGTTACCGAGCCCCACCCGTGCCACCGGCAGCAGGAGGTCCTGCCTGCCGTCATGGTTGAAATCGTGCACGTCCAGAACCAGTTGTGTGCCGCCGGGCCGTACGATCTGGTCCGGCTCCTCCTTAAAATAGAATATCCGCCGAACGCCGGCGCTGTCGGCCCGGAGGAAAAAGATGCGGACATCGGTGTCAGGATTCATCAGGCTCTTTCGGGTTGAGCGGTGAACCGCGACCGCATCCAGCAGACCGTCGCCATCCAGATCGGTTATCCGCATCAGATAGTTGACCACGCTCTTGCCGGCGATTCGGGTCCGCTGAATCTTCTGGCCGCGCCAGAGATCGCCGAAGTGCAGCGGAATTCGACAAAACGGAACGGTGGCAAAACGGCGCGACGCATCCTGCAGGAAGACGACCAGGCTGTCACGATATACAGCCACAAGATCGTTTCTGCGGTCCGCGTCAAAATCCTCGAACAGAAGATCGGGCATCGAGTAGGTAGCGACGGCCCGGTGGCCGAGAGAACTACGCGGACTGAAAAAACCGGAGAAAGTCGCCTCTGCCGGCAGCGGCAGGCTTGTTTTCAGCCAGCCACCGTCTCCATCGCGATAATAGATGCCGACCTCCCTGATGCCCGGAATGAGAAGCTCGTCGATTCCGTCGGCGTTGACGTCCCGGACAAAATCCAGGCTGATTGCGGTATTGTCGCCCGGTAGCATAAACAGAGAAGAGACCGCCATCAACTTCTGCCCGGCAAGGACGAAGCCGGAATCGGCAAGAGCGTAAGTGAAAAGTCCGGCTCCGGCAAAATAGACCAGCTCCTTGCGGCGATCACCTTCGACATCGCCAATGTCGAAAATGATGATTTCCGGCTCCATGCGAAACGTTTGGGCCGGTTCGGGGGCAAAGCCATTTTCGGTCTGAAAATAGAGCGACAGCCTGCGCACGCTGCGGTGCTTTCCCGCAGGCCACTTCGAGAGTACCAGGATGTCTTTCAATCCGTCATTGTCAAGATCTTCGACGCGGTAGGAAAGGAGTTCGCCTTCGTAGTGAAGGTCCGACACCTTGAACATCTGCGCCGGGTATGAGGGCGCGTATGCGCAGAGGGTGAGCAAGACGAGTATCACGGATCTCACGGACAGCGCTCGCGGGTTAAGTCGGGTTCATTCGGATTCCACCAACGTCACAACGACCGGCATTCCGTGCTTGAGCACTCCATCCGGGTTGTCGACGACGACTTTCACGGCATAGACGAGCGAAGTCCGGCTTTCGTCGGTCAAAATGTTCTTCGGCGTGAATTCCGCCTTCGGGCTGATCCAGGCGACCCGGCCGTGGAGTGTCTGCGCGCTGCCGTCGATCGCGACTTCGGCAGCGCCGCCAATCCGGATTCGCGCCAGCAGCGTTTCCGAAATGTAGACCTTCGTCCACATTTCATGCAGATCGATGATTTCGACTACCGGCATTCCGGGCGGCACGGTCTCTCCGGACTCATAATATTTTGTGACCGCAATTCCTGAGACCGGCGCCGTCACCGTGGCATCTTGAATTTGTTTGCGCACGAGCTTCTCCTGGGCCAGCAGGCCTTTCTCCTTGCTCTGCACGATTTTCAGGCTCTGTTTGACATTTTGCAGCTGGGCTGTGGCCGCGGCAAAACCCACTTTCACATCGTCGAGCTTCTGCCTGGGAGCGGACTGCTGTTGAAAAAGCTGAGTGACGCGCTTGCGGAGCTTGCTCGCGTTTTCAAAATCCGCCTCCGCCTTGGCCAGCGTGTTCAGCGTAATCTGCCGCTGCACCGCAATCTCCTCCAGTCCGGCCTGGATCTGTTCGAGCTGGAATCCCAGCCTGCTGGTGTCAATCTGAGCCAAAACCTGCCCCCGGACGACCTCCTGCCCCTCTTCAACCGGCATCTTCAGCAACAGGCCGGGCGTTTGCGCCGAAACCCGGACCGACGTGCCTTCGACAATGCCGCTGGCGCTGAAGAAAACCGGCTCGGCGCTGCCGCACCCCTGGCCTCCGGCCAGCGTGAGCAGCGCCGCAAAAATCAGTACCACACGCATTCGGTTCTGCATTGCACCTCTGTTCTTAGTTCGTTGTTTGCCCGTCATCGCCGATTGCGCCGGTCGCGCGTTCCAGGTCGGCTTTGTAGATATGGTACTGCGCCAGAGCCTGTTGTTTTTGCAGTTGTGCCCGGGTCAAATCGGTTTCAGCCGTCACCAGCTCGTTGGTCGCGGCTACGCCGTTTTGGTGTTGAATGGCGACGATGCGGTAGCGCTCCTGCTGCTGCCGGACGAGCTGTTCGGCCAGGCGTAGTTGCTCCCGGCCGAAGCGCAGATTTTCCAGGCTGGCATCCACCTCGTTCTCGATCGCATGTACGAGCTCGCGCTCCTGTAACGTGAGACTGCCGGCGCGCACGCTGAACTGTTGCGCCTTGCGGCTGTCGGCCCGCCAGCGCCACAAATTCCAGCGCAATCCGACGCCGACGGTAAAATAGCCCATCCACTGGTTGCTGACCGGATCGAGCGCGGGCTTGGCGTAGTGGAGGGCGCCCTGCGCCGAGATCACAGGCAGCAGCTCGGCACGGGCGATTTTCTGCTGCAGCAGGTTCATCCGCTGCGCAATGCGCACCGCCTGCAGTTCCGGCCGCATTTGCAACGCTTCTATCTTGAGATCCCCGGCCGATTTCACTTCAGCCGCGGGCGCGCGCAAGGTGTCGCGCACGAACGGCCTCGGTTCCGGCAAATCCAGAAGGCGGGCGACCTGCAGCCTGAGCAGCCTGACCGACCTCTCGATGTCGGTTTGCTCTATCTGCAGCGCCAACATCTGATTGTAGACTTGCAGCGTATCGAAAGCCATAACCTGAGCCGCGTGGAAGAGATTTCTCACCGTTTGCAGCTGCGTCCCGAGGCGTTTGCGACTCGCGCGAATGATGCGTTCGCGCGTGGCAAGGTTCTGCGCCTGGTAGTAGAGCAGGGTGATCGCATGGCTGAGCTCGTTGGTCGCCACCGCCAGTTTGGCCTCTTCGCTCAGTGCAGCGTGGCTCGCCAGAGCCACGGCCGACTTCAATTTGAAGCCGGTGAAGATCGGTTGGGTCACCTTCACCTGCAGGTCGCTGACATCGTGCCCGCCCAGGCGAATCTTGCGGTCCACAAACGGCACCGCTGCGCTGATGTCGATTTCATTGACAGCGGAGAGATAAACGGAACTGAGGTCGAGGTCCACCGAAGGCAGGCGCGCGGAGCGGGCGATGGCGACGCCGAGTCCCGCATCCTTCCGGCGGTTTTGTTGCTGCGCAATGCCGAGATTGTTCTGCCGGGCCAGGCGCAAGGCTTCCGGCAGCGTCAAAGGCGCTTGCGCGCCCGCGGTGGAGACTGCAACACCGAGAATTAGAAACAGCACAAATGTGTGAATTCGAATCATGCGTGGGCGCCCATCCTCATCGTTTGTCCTGGCGATTCGCGAATCCGTAGTCTTACTTGCGCGTCTTTTGCGTTCTGCTGCCGCCGCTGGTCTTACGCGCTGCTGAAAATACGCAATTCGAAATGAGGGCGCAACAGATAACTTGAAAATGCATGCAGACCGGCGCAGGATTAGCGCGAGCTACAACGACTCAGCCAGACTGCGTTGGCAGGCATAGCGGCGAAGCAGGCATAATCGCTGGAGGTGGGCTAGCGGGATAACTTGGACAAGTAAGCATGGAGACACTCTGCAAAGGTCGCAGACGGGTCAAAAAAATCGTAGCAATCAAGAAAGAAATGCGCTGCTGACTTGCCCGTAAACCAGGCTCAGAATCGCTCTGCCGTTCTGGAGGAGCGTAGCCTCGCGAATCTCATTTCAAATGTGTATCGAAAAACGGTATGATATCCGCCAGCAGTTTTGGATGAAAAAACTGGCCGTCAGGACCAAGAAAACCGTGCCCCAAGCCCGGCTCAAGAATGAAGTTAATTTCGACACCCTGAGAAAGTAAGGCATCGGCCAGGAGCTGGCTCTGGTTAATAGGCACCATTTTGTCTAGCGCGCCGTGGATGACCATGAAAGGCGGATCGAGTGGATCGACATGGGTTGCCGGATTAGCTTTTGCTGCCAGTTCCAAGCGGTCTTTGACTCGCCCCCCAAGAGAATAACAGGATGACAACGTGTAATAAAAATAAGGTCGGTTGCCATATTTTTGAGCAACGTCCGGCGGGAAAGGATAAGTTACAGAATCCGGAATCGCTGGCGGGACACGAGTGAAGTCTGTGGGGCCCCACATATCGCAAACAGCCTGCAATTTGCTGGATACGTGTAAGTTTCCGGAGCCTCCTTCGAACTCAGGCATACCCCCCGTCGTGCCCAACAAGGCCACCAACTGGCCACCGGAAGATTCTCCCAATCCACCTACCCGGGTCGTATCCAAATTGTAAGTGTCGGCATTCGCGCGCAGCCAGCGCACCGCGGCCTTGGCGTCGAACAGCATGGCGGGAAAAATGTTATCGGGTGCCAGACGGTAGTCGATGTTGGCGATGGCATAGCCCCACTGCGTGAACACTTCAACGCGGTAGGTCTCTTTGCTGTTTTCGAACCATCCGCCGCCGTGCATAAAAACGATAACCGGATACGGCATCGCCGCATTGTCTCCGGGCAAGTACAGGTCGAGGCGCAGCTTTTGTGCGTTGCCCTCAAATTCATACATCGAGTACTCGAGGTCCCTGTAAACCTTGAGGTCACTCATGCGCTTCACGGAAAAATCGAGATTCATGTCTCCGGCGACCTGCAATCCCGGCTGAACATATTCGACGATATCCGTGTCGCTGATCGAAACCGTGTACGAGTTTGCTTGCAGATGTTCAGTTCGTTTCGCCAGGAGTGCATGCTGCCCCAGCGTTTGCGATGCCGCATGAAGGGAGCCGTCCACCATGACCATTTTTCGGGCCTGGCTGCCGCCATTTGTTTCCATGTTAAGAATATAGATCCCTGCTGAAAGGCCAGCCCCGAAATCATCGCGACCGTCCCACATAGCATGATGCGCGCCTGTCT
>CAZTNL010000230.1:0-5610 GCA_964614885.1 uncultured Calditrichaceae bacterium
ATGCCGAAACTCCACTGCTCCAGCGACGTGTTGTCGAAAACCGCGCTCGCCAGGAACTGGTCGGAACTCAGCTCTTTCTTGACGATGATGGAAATATCTGAATTCTTCTGAAACTTTTCGGGAATGGTAAACTTGCGCACATCGACCCACACTTCCTCGTTGGCCCCGGCGACGCCCGGAATGTTCGGAATCGGTGTGAACAGTCCGATGAAATCGAGGATGCTCGCCTGAAACGGTGAACTCTTGGCGGTCAGTGTGGCCGAGAGGAACGACTCCGCGTTTTCGCTTTTGGAAATGAAAACGTAGTAGAGGTCCGCATCGGTCAAGCCGTAGAGGCGGGTGTCGAAAAAGGCGGAACCCTGGTGCAGCATTCCCATCGGACTCATTTTGTCACCAAAGTTGGCCACCACGATGTAGTAGTTGCGTTCGTCCACGTTGAGATTCGGAATCTGGGACAGGAGCAGCCTCAGGCTGTCTGCTGCCCACTCGGTTTCTCCTTCGAGGAACCACCGATACGCCTTGCCGAACAAATCACCTGAATCGTTGACCTTGAAGGGCGCTCCGTCTATCTGTTTGGGCACAGTTATGATTTTTTCCTGTGCAAACGTATTGGCCGGCGTCGCCAGAGTGAACGCGATGACCGCTGTGAGCAGAAAGAGAGCGCTTCTCATGGTACATCTCCTTATGTAGTGAACAAACGTTGTAGTGGGCAGGACGTGTGAGTCAGCGCAATGTTAAGGCATCTTCGCTAAAAACGCAACAGAAAATGTTACGGTGCGATTATATTTTTTGCTTTCGGTGCGCGAGGCTCGTATATTCGCGGCGTGTGTCGGGTATCGATTCCTGTCCAAACCAAGGGGATATTATTTTGTGCCAGAAGGTGCTCCTGCTGACGGCGCTCTTGTTTTGCGTTTCCTGCAGCGACAGGACGCCGTTCACCCGTGAGGGCACGGGCATTCGTTTGCGCGAGCCGGGCGAGCGGCCGGCCGGAGCGGACGTCGTGACGTTCTTTGGTCTCGGAGATTGGGGCACGGGGGGTCAGGCTCAGAAGGCGGTCGCATCCGTTCTCGAGAGCGAGGTTGCGCGAATTCCCGCAGACAAGAAGCTGCCGCCCTTTGTGCTCGGTTTGGGGGACAATGTCTACGAGAAAGGCCTGCCCCGTGGTTGGGAGAAACGGTCGGAGGCTGTTGCGCGGCTCGAAGCCACTTTCGGGAAAGTCTACCGCCCGGTGCGATATGCAGGGCAGACGATCAATTTTCATGTGGTTCCCGGCAACCACGACTATGACAGTATGTTGGCTCGCTTCCGAGATTATGGCGACGTGCTGCATCAGGAAACAACGGCCGAGGCGCTGTATTCTTTCTGGAAGTACTATCCCATCGCACCGGAAGAGAACCCGGGCGGCAATGACTCGACTGAGTATGCCACGCTCGCTCGCGAATCCGTGGCAACCCGGGCGTTGCCGGAGCAGATCGACATCGCCGCGAACGAGACGATTGCTATCTTCGCAATCGATACGGAAGTCCTTCTCGAACTTTATGACAAGGAGGATGACCGCGTGCGGCTGCATTGGCAACGTTTAGCCACGCTGGTCTCAGCCAGCCACGCCCGCTGGAAAATGATCATTGGCCATCACCCGATACGCACCCACGGCAAGCACGGCGGGTTCACCCGCGCATTCTGGTGGATCCCGCCACTGACCATCGTTCCGATCGTCGATAAGCTCCTGGTAAAGACTTTGAACGATCTCGACCATCCCGCCTACCGCCGGTTTCAAACCGATATGGCTGCGTTCATGGACCGGAACGCCGTCCAGGTGTATCTGAGCGGACACGACCATAGTTTGCAAATGCTGGGAATCGACGACCGGCACTTGCAGGTGGTATCGGGCAGCGCTGGAAAACTCTCCGGCACAGGGCACGCTGACGATAGCTATTTTTCACACTCAGCCTATGGCTTCGTGCGCTTCGATGTAGTCGGGGACGAAATGTGGGTGACCTTCCTTGCCGTCGATCCCCAGACGGCGACCGCCACGGGAACTACGATCTTCTCTGTGCGAGAAAATTAGCCGCAATTGATCTATTGGCGCAATTCTCTGCTCAATTTTCGCGTTTAATCGCCATTTTCTCTCCCGGCCCGACGCTTTTTCTTGACAATCGTGTGACAATTCGATATCTATAAGCATACGGCCGCACTCTCCGCCCCTACCCTCTGATTCCTAAGCCGTGCGGCTTACGCTCATTCTTCCCGTTCGTCTTGGCCGCCAGTGCGCTGAGTGGGAGTGCAGACCACTACAGAAGAGGCAAACCTCCTATGTTTGAGCAGTTTTCGGAATTCCTGGATGTACTTGCAGACAGGTCGCACCCATCCTATCAGGAGGCCTGGCGTGAATTTGGACGCAGATATGAGCGCTTCATTCTCGGGAAACTTCACGCGATGGTCAGAAATGAGGCCCAGGCGTTGGACTGCTTTTCCCGGGTGTTGGAGCGGCTGGTCGATCGCGATTTCAAGGCGATTTGCGATTTTCGGGAGCGCACCAGCGAGAGTGCCTTCAGGGTTTATCTCGCGATGATCGCCAGGTCTATTGTTTTTTCCCTCAAATCCGGACACCCGACCTCACTGGATGAAGTAGAGCTACCGGCGCCTGAGCCCACGAATGAGCATCTGACCAGAGAGGTCCATGCCGGGTTGGTACGCTCATTCAGGAGTCTTCTTTTGGTTCCCGAGTCGAGGAAAGAGCCGCACATGGTTGAACGCGATACCTTCGTTTTCGCGTTGAGAGCGGTCGCCGGCTTTGAATCCAGGCCGGTCTCGGAAATCCCCGTGCTGGGCCTCAGTCCACACGGGGTCGATATAGTCGTTTCGAGAATGCGGGCAAAATTGAAAGACCGTTAATTCAATTGAGAGATTTGGGCGACATGTGTCCTCTTAAGGGTGAAACGGCTACAGTCAGTCTGGAAGAGCCGGAAAGATACGACGATCATGGACGGGGCAGGACCTGCCACCGATTTGACGGAGCTGGAAACGAGAGCGAACATGAGGAGTAGGAATGACCCTTAACGAACACTTGCCGCCTGGCGTGTTGATGGCTTACGCGGAGAGCGGGAGAGGTGAGACCAGGCGCGTGCCCGACCACGTTCGGGCATGTGAGTCTTGTAGTGGAATGTTGGAGGCACTGGCGCCGACAGCAGAGTCGGGACGCCTGGCGGAAAGAATCCCTGACCATGTTTACACGGAGACATGCTGCCCTGAGACTCCCGACGCGACGGCACAGTTCCTGATGAAGTTCATGCGTAGCGGCGTTGCCGGCGAAACGCTCCTGCCGTTTTTCCGTCACATGAATGACTGCTACGACTGCTTCGAGCTGTTTATCGTCAATTGGTCGGCCTATTGCGACCAAAAGAACGGCGCCGTGCCCGACCATCGATGAGGAGGAGCGAAATGGGGTTAACTGACGGTCATCCTTCGATGCAAACTTTCCTGGATTTGCTTGCGGGCGGGGACCTGCAGACCAGCGAAACCGGGAAACATCTGGAGACGTGCGAGACGTGCCGGGAGTTTTTCTCGCTGTTGCGCCGAATCAGGGAGACGGCCGGAGAAAACACCTCCGCAAGGCCCATTGCTAGCGCAGACATTCCAGATGTTCTGGTAGCGGCTTACGATGGGTCCCTGACGCCCGGTGCTGCCGCTGGCTTCTTCGCGGCGATGCAGAAGTCACCATCGCAGTTCACAGACACATTCGAAATGGTTGCTGAATCGCTTCAACCCGATTCGGAGGAAATGCTGCGCGAGCTGCAAGCCTATCCCGATGTGGCGCTGGCAGACCATGTGCTGGAGATGGCGCCACCGCTGAGGACAGAGTCGTGGTTATCCAGAATAAAATTTTTTTTAGCGCGTTTACGGGCCACGCTGACACCTGAGTGGCGACCCGTTCCGGCATTCGCGGGCGCGGCAGCCATCGCGTGTTTTGTATTGTTAGCCTATGGCGGGCAACGCTACTATGTGACCACTTACCGGATCAATCGGGGTGCTGAAGTGCTCGTCCGCAACATTCCCGTCTTTTTCGAGCACCCGCGGCCGGCGGGCGGCTATCGATCCTCCGGTATTGAAATGCTCATGGCTGGCGAAGAGGACGGGAAAAAGGCCAAGCTGGCGAAGGCCGAGCGCCTGGTGCGGTCTGCCTTCGACCACGGCGCGAGCTCTTTGCGCGCGCGTCAGGTCCTTGCTCAGATATACCTGTTTGAGGGGGAGTACGAGCGGGCGGACTCCGTCCTGACCGTGCTGCCGGCGAAGGACAGGGATTCAGCGGAGATTCAGAATGATCTCGGCGTAATCAATTACCGCCAGCAGAAGCCCGAAGAGGCCGCCGCCCACTTCCAACGGGCCATTGCCAAGGATCCGGACTTTAAGGAAGCCTATTTCAATCTGGCGCTCGCTTACGAGCAACTGGGCCAAAAGCAGGCGGCGCTTGCACAAATTGAGAAATACTTGGATATGGAGTCTTTCCACGACTGGAGGCGAGCTGCCGAAAGCCTCGAGGCCCGACTTCAGGAGCATTGAACTTGCTGACTCAAACCACGCGGCGAGGCGTTAGCAGGGGGGCTGCGCAACGGTTGCCCGTGGGCCCGGGACCGTAAATATTCCTTTCGTGGATGCCCGTCCTGGCCCGCACGCACACCAGGCCGGCAAAGTGAAATGAGGTGACAGGCATTTCCTTTTGCTTTCAGCGCAACACCCATGCACGTACGACAACACGGGCTCTCGGCTTCGCAACTATCTGAGGTCAGTCATAAAATCAGGGAGGTTGGTATGCTGAGTATCTTGCTGTTCATTCGTGAAGTGGTGCGGGGGATCTACTACCATTTCTCCGACAACGACCGCATCGAAAAGGTTTGGCGATTGCCCGCGGCGAAGGCTTTGAACGCGAATTTTCTCGGGCTGACGCTGGGAGTTTTCGCCGTCATCCTCGAAACTGTCTTCCGGTACTCGGATATCTTTCTGCCGGGCGGTAGCTCAGATATGATCGCAGGGTTCTACCGGGCCAGCCTTTTGCTCGCGCTTTTCGTTTTTGGCTCTTACTTATGGCGCGCCTTTTTTGTGTTGGGTGTCGCCGCTTCGCTCGCGGCGGTTTTGCTGTTTGCAGCACCTCAGGCGGGAAGCCTCATAGCCTCGTTCAAGATCCTCGCGCGCTGGTTCGTTGGCGGATATGGCTTCGGGACGCTTCTGGCTATTCTCTACAACGACTTGGTTTTTCTCTACCTCCGCATTTTTGAGAGCGAAGAGATTGGGTTGGCGTTTGCGTACTTCCCAAACAAAGCCTTCAATATCATCAAGGCTCCGAACGTTGAGGAGGAAGAAGCATACCGAATACTTGAGTTGAACAACGCAGAGCTAAAAAAGCGCAGAGTATACAACTTCAAACTCGAGAATATCCCTGCGCAGCCATACACCATCCTCTTCATCGCCAACCCCTATGTTCAAAGTTGTGACGAGGGGCAGCCATTCAAGCTCGATCCTATGATCAATCTTCCGGAACTGTTTTACCATTCTGTGGACTGGGCTATGCGCAGCCTCGAGAGCAACGAGATTATCGGCAAGCGTGCCATCTGG
>CAZTNL010000231.1:0-5607 GCA_964614885.1 uncultured Calditrichaceae bacterium
TCCAGGTGGGAGAGGTCGTCGCGCATGAGCACGAGAATGGCCGACTGCGGCACGACCAGAAACTGCCGTCCGTCGTATTCGATTTCGATGGCGGAATTGTTGAGGAAGATCGCGTAGTCGCCGATTTGGGCCTGGAGCGGAATGTATTTGATCTCTTCCCGGCGGGTTTCCGACCAGGGCTCGCTGCCGGCGGCATTGGGATCCGGCATCGGGTAGCCGGGACCGACTTTCACGACGTAACCGCCACGCACTTTTTCTTTTTCCTTGACTCCGGGCGGCAAGTACAAGCCAAATTCTGTTCGATCCTGGTTGTGGTCGGGTTCGATGAGGAGTCGGTCGCCGACGACGATCAGTTCCTTTTTTCGCATCATCAGAACCTGCCCCTCATTCGTCTGATGGCCTCGAGAATGCCCTCGACGGGCAGCGCGTCTTTTGAGCAGCGGCAGACGTGTCCGGATAAGGCGTCCACGACCTCTTCCTCGGTCGGGTCCGCTATCTTATCGATGAGCGCCTTCAGCGACAGAAACATTCCGGATACGCAGTAGTTGCACTCCGGGTCGGCGAAGTCCAGAAGCGCCTCCCGCAGCGGGTTTAGTTCTTCAGCGGCCTCACACGACTCATAGGTTTGCACGGTTTTGCCCTCGGCCTGCGCGGCCAGCATCAGGCAGGAATTAACCGCCACGCCATCGACGAGAACGGCGCAATTTCCACAATCTCCGGTTTCGCAACCGTGGCGCACGCTCCAGTAGCCGAGCGTTCTCAGCAGGTCGCAGAGGGTGAGATTGACGGGGATTTCAGTAGTAACAGGTTTGGCGTTGACTGTGAGTCGAATATTCATGCGTCGTGTATCCTCAGAGATCCTCTTCCGCCTGCTCCAAACAGCTGAGCAGCGCCTTTTTCACCACGACGCGGCTGACTTCCTTGCGAAACTCTTCACTGGCCAGGTCGTCGGACACAGGGAAGTAGCTTTCGTAGGATGCGTCGGCGGCGCGGGCGAGAACGGCCTCGGTGGCAGGCTGACCCTCGACCAGGGCTTCGACTTTCGGCATGCGTTGAGGCACGACCGGGCACCCGGTGAGAGCAACTTTGACTTTGCTGCACTTGCCTTTTTGTACGGTCATTCTGGCGCTTGCGCATATAATGACCTGCCCGCGGCGGTTGACGATCGGCGCCAGCGACGAGTAAGTATTGGCGCTCATCCGCGGAACGATTATCTCGACCAGCAGGCCGCCGCCCACTCCCTTTTTGTTCAGGAAAATGTTCATCGCCAGCGCGAATTCTTCACCCCCGGTTATTCGAACCTGAGCCTGCAGGGCGAGCGACGCGCAGTAAAAGACGGAAAGTGGGCCGGAAGATACCAGGACGCCGCCCACGGTGGAGACGTTGCGAACCATACGCGAATGTTCGCACAACAGGGCTGCCTCCGAAAGGCTGTGCCCAACCGAGCCGGTCAGCAGCGGGTTCTCCGCCACCGTTTGCAAAGTTGTGGTAGCCCCGATTCTGACCACGCCTGCGCCTTCTTTGATGTAGTTCAGAGGCAGGCAGGTGATGTCTACGAGCTCGCGAACGACATCGTTTTGGGAATGCACCAGCTTGGTTCCTCCTCCGATAACGAGTATAGAACCGGAGTTCTTTTCGAGGAGGGCCAGCGCTTCGGCGATAGATTTGGGACGATAGTAACCCTTAAGGTTAGAGAGCAACCGCGTTACCGGGGTTTGAGTGAGTTTTCAGGATTATTTGTAAGTGCAAATATAGAATAAATTTCCGACGTTGTCAAACACAATTTGCCGCAAACCCTGGCTACCCGGTTTTGTTTTCGGATGTACTCCGCTGAGACATTGTGCTGCCGTTCTACAAACCCGGCACATTTTCTTTCGAACATTTCGCGTCACAGAGGGTAAAATCGACTGTTCACGCACCATTCCGTTGAAGAGACGCTTCTGGTACGAAGGTTGTAACTGTGCTGCGAACCACCCGGCGGCGCATTCGGACCGGCGGGGCAGTAGCATGACAAAACTCAGTTTTTAGGGAGCAATTTGCATTCGGGCGTGGCGTGGAATGGCTGCGGCCTGCGGATGCTTCCAGACAAATACAGTGAGAAATTGCTCATGAGTACGAATTCTGAGCTCGTGACCATTTTCGCGCGAGTGATTAGAAAGAGAAAGCGGGTGATGCTGCTGGCAGCCTGCGTCATTCTTGCGCCGGTCCTGTTCTATAATCAGTTTGCTCATCCGGTCTATCGCGCTACCACGAAGTTAGCCTTCGAAGGGTTCGTCAATCCTTTTGCTACCTCTTACCACCGCGTGTCGCACGAGACCATTGTGCGCAACTGGGCGCAGGAAATCACCAGCCTGGCGTTCGCGGAAGAACTGACGCGTTCTCTGCCCGAGTCCTCCTATGCGAAATTCAAGGCGCGCGAGCACAAACCCGGACGCGGCGAAGACTTTTCTGCCATCAGCGAAAGGATTCGGAGCAGCATCTCTGTCGTCGAAATTCCCGGCTCGACCGTCATTCAAATCAGGGCGGACGCGTTCGACCCCGAGCTTGCGCGCGGCCTCGCAGATTCCGCCGCCGCTCATCTGCAGCGGCGGGTGACTGTTGCCAGGCAACAGGGTGTGGTGGGACTGCGTGCCTTTTTGCAGGCACAGGTCGATCGTCTTCAGGCTCAATTGGACGACATCGACCGGCAGATCGACGCCTTCTGCGAGAGCCACCGCATTTTTTCCATCGATAAAGTGCTGCAGCGTCGTCTGCGCAAGCTGACCAATGCCGAAATGCTGCTCAACACGCTAAAAGAGGAGCGTATCGCGCTGGCGGAGAATTTCATGGCGCTGCAACGCGGTATAAGCGCACGCAATTCTGTCCCTGCGCCTTCCATCATGGAAATTCCGGATCCGGGAGTCCAGGAGCAGCGCTCACGCCTCGTGGAGATGCAAAGCCCGTATATGACGCTCAGGCTGCAGGGATATGATGCCACTCACACAAGGATGGCAAAGCTCCAGCGCGACATCGAAGAAGCCGAGCGCCGACTGACGCGGTCGGCACTAAAGGCTGTGGTCGGCGACTCTTCCGGTGTGTATGCGAACATGGAAAAAGAGCTGGAAGAATCTTACAAATTGCAGGTCGAGCTCAAAGCCAAAAGCGCCCAGGAAGACGTCGTGCAAAGACAGATCGAAAAGTCGGAACTGGAGCTGGCATCTCTGCCGGAGAACGAATTCGCACTTGCCGGCATGCTGCGACAAAAAGAAATCACCAACCAAAGCGCAGAGGCGCTTCGCCTCCAACTCGAGGATGCGAAAAATGCCGATGCGCAAAAGCTTGTGCGCGTACGGGTTGTCGATCCGGCAAGCCCGCCCGCCCGGCCGCGCAAACCGCGCAAGGCGCTCAACATTATCATAGCAGCGATTTTCGGCATCTTTGTCGGGCTCGGCGTTGCCTTTGTCCGGGAGGTGGAGGCCAGCGGCCTGCGTTCAGCAGAAGAATTCGAACGGGTTTCCGGTTGGCGCGTTTTGGTCTCGGTGCCTCCGATTGATGAAGGCGGGCGTGCCGGACATTTCCCCCGCCTGAAACGCCACAGGATGTCTCCGACGGAACGCAGTCTGATCACCGGACTGGATGAGAACACCGGTGTGGCTGAGACCTACCGGATGCTGCGCACCAACCTGCAGTTTCTCGGCGTAGCATCCGGCTGCAAGACGGTCATGGTCACCAGCATCGGCATCGATGAAGGCAAGTCGACGACCTTGACCAACCTGGCGATTTCTCTGGCGCGCATGGATGTTCGCGTGCTCCTGGTCGACGCCGACCTGCGGCGGCCTCAATTGCACTCGATCTTCGGCGTGCAAAAGGCGCCGGGATTGAGCGAGCTTCTGGTTTACCGGGAAACCATACAGGACGATCTGAGCGTTAGCAGCAACGGCAACCGCTTTTCCAATGGCAATTTTCGCAAACAGGAGATGGGGAGGCTTGTCGACCAGTTTTCGGAATTCGTTATGGAAGGGGAGGCGCCTGAAGCGCCCGCCGCCCTCGGTCCCAACCTTTTGTGGAGTGCATGTTCCGAAGCGGTACAGCAGACCAGCATCGAGAATCTGAAGGTGCTGGCCAGCGGCCGGGCACTGAAAAACCCCGGTGAAACGCTGACCTCTCTGCCGATAAAGCCTTTGATAGACGAACTCAAGAAGCAGTTCGATGTTGTGCTGATCGATTCCGCGCCGCTGCTCTGGGTACCGGAGACGACGGTCATGGCCGCAACCGTTGACGGCGTGCTCTTTGTGGCCGACACGAACAGGACCAGCCGCGAGATGCTTTACCGGGCCAAATCGCAGCTGCGACGGGCGAGAGCCAACGTGATCGGCGCTGTTTTGAACAACGTCGAATCGGACATGCAGTGTGAGAGCCTGCAGCCGTCCTGATCCGGCCTCGCGGGCAGAAAACAAGGCTGGTCAGGCGTCATAAATCGCTTGCTTTTTTGAAGGACAGTCGTTATATTCGTGGCTACAATTTGAGGATTTACACCAACGCCTGGATCGGAGATAGTGAACATTAGAACCGAGCAAACGCCTTTGACCAAACGATTTGGAATACACAAGATCCTCGAAGATCGAACGACGTGAGTAATGGAAATGCACCAAGGCAATTGGTGCATTTTTTGTTTGTAGCCATCTGTTTTTGGAGGTAACATTGAAAGCGAATCTAACCAGTCTTCTGGATTTACAAAAGGTCGACCAGCAGATCCAGACCCTCGAGGCGCTTCGCGGGGACTTGCCGCAGCAGGTAGAGAGTCTGAAGTCTGATCTCGAAGGGCGCGAAGCGCGTTTGCAGGAGGTTGAAGAGCAGCTGGCCGACACCAACAAACGCAAGCTCAGGATGGAAAATGAGCTAAAGACGCTACAGGACAGGCGAGAGACCTGCCGTGAACGCCTTTACGCGGTCACCTCCAATCGCGAGTATGACGCGATCACCGTCGAGATTGACACCATCGCCGAGAACATATCCGAGACTGAGGAACAAGTCCTCGAACTTCTGGAATCGATCGAGTCGATGACGGCGGAGACCGCGGAGTTGAAGGAGACCATCTCGAGTCTGCGGGAGGAGCTGACGGGCCGGGAGGAGGAGTTGAAAAGCAAGATAGCCGCCACCGAAAAAGAGTTTGGCGCCTGTGTGAGGAAGCGGCACACTCTCATCGGGGGTCTCCGGCAAAGCGTGCTCTACCAATATGAGCGTATCCGCAAGGGGCTCGGAAACAGCGCAGTGGCGGTGATTCATAACGGCGCATGCGGGGAATGCTTTTCGGCAATCCCGCCGCAGAAGTGCGTCGAAATAAGGATGATGAACGAGCTTATCCTTTGTGAGTCGTGCGGCCGCATACTCGTTTATCGCGCAACCGACAAGGCCGTCACCGGTTAGCGAATTTGTGTAAATGAATGACGCCGCAGGTTGGCGACTCGAATCCGAAGCAGCCTGTGGTTTTTTGTGCGAGGACAGAAGCAATCCAAAGTAGTCCAGGCGATCGCGTTCCGAGTTTCTCGGAATGAGGAAAGTCCGAACTCCACAGGGCAGGACGCTCCGTAACGCGGAGGAGGGGTGACCCTACGGAAAGTGTCACAG
>CAZTNL010000232.1:0-5597 GCA_964614885.1 uncultured Calditrichaceae bacterium
GGCCGTTTGCAGGGCGCAGGCGTTCGGGCGAAGCAGGAGATCGCCGACTACGTGCTCGTCTACCGCAACCAGAAGCTGGCGGTGATCGAGGCCAAGCGCGCGAGCGCGGCCGTCACCGAGGGGCTGGGCCAGGCCAAAAAGTACGCTGCAAAGCTGCAAACCCGCTTCGCCTTCTCGACCAACGGCCACGGCATTTACCGTGTAGACATGCAGACCGGCGAGGAAGGCGATGTCGGAGGCTACCCGTCGCCAGAGGAGCTGTGGGATGCGACCTTTGGCGAGGCTGAGGCCCGGGAACAGAGCTGGCGGGACCGCTTCTCCGCGGTTCCATTCGAGGACAAGGGCGGCCAGTGGCAGCCGCGCTACTACCAGCACAACGCGATCACCAGGACACTGGACGCGATCAGCCGGGGGCAGGACCGCATCCTGCTGACGCTGGCAACGGGCACCGGCAAGACGGCCATCGCCTTCCAGATCGCCTGGAAGCTTTTCCACAGTCGCTGGAACCTCGCCGACTGGCGGGGCGGGCTCGAGGCGGGACGGAAGCCGAGCCGGCGGCCCCGCATTCTTTTTCTGGCCGACCGCAACATTCTGGCCGACCAGGCCTTCAACGAATTCAGCGCCTTTCCTGAAGACGCGCTGGTGCGGATCGACCCGCAGATCATCCGCAAGAAGGGGCGCGTGCCCAAGAACGGCAGCGTCTTCTTTACGATATTTCAGACGTTTATGACCGGGGGTTCGGCAGGCTCACCCACCGGGGTTGGTGCAGGCTCACCCACCGGGGTTGGTGCAGGCTCACCCACCGGCCTTGAAACCCATTTTGAGGAAATAACCGAGGTGATAGATGCCCGTGGCTACATGTATATTTTGGAATGTTCAGATGGCAGTTTCTACACTGGCAGCACGATAAACCTACGGGAAAGGCTGGCTCAACATAGAAGCGGAAAAGGCGCCGAACATACCAAGAGGAATTTGCCGGTAAAATTGCTCTACTATGAAACTTATGAGCGGATTGACAAAGCGTTTGCCAGGGAGAAACAGGTTCAAGGTTGGGGCCGGGCGAAGAAAATCGCATTGATCAAAGGCGACATCGATCTGCTCAAGCAATTGTCGAAAGGTAAGCCCGCCACCCCGCCGGGAGTTCGACAGGCTCACCCACCGGCTACTGAGCCTGCCGAAGCGCCGGTCACTGAGCCTGCCGAAGCGCCGGTCACTGAGCCTGCCGAAGTGTTCGGCAACTACCCGCCCGACTTCTTCGACTTCATCGTGATCGACGAGTGCCACCGCGGCGGCGCCAACGATGAGAGCAACTGGCGCGCGATCATGGAATACTTTGCGCCGGCTGTGCAGCTCGGCCTGACGGCCACGCCAAAGCGCGCGAACAATGTCGATACCTACGCCTACTTCGGCGAGCCGGTGTACGTCTACTCGCTCAAGGAGGGCATCAACGACGGCTACCTGACTCCCTTCAAGGTCAAGCAGATCGCCACCACGCTCGACGATTACATCTACACGCCGGACGACGACGTGATCGAGGGCGAGATCGAAGTGGACCGGCGCTACACGGAGCCCGACTTCAACAAGATCATCGAGATCAAGGCGAGGGAGAAAAAGCGGGTCAAGATTTTCATGCGAGACATGGACCAGGGCCAAAAGACGCTGGTGTTCTGCGCGACACAGGACCATGCCCTGGCGGTGCGCGACCTCATCAACCAGATCAAGACGAGTTCGGAGGTGAGCTACTGCGTCCGGGTGACGGCCAACGACGGGGAGGATGGCGAGCGACACCTGCGCGTCTTCAGGGACAATGAAAAGACTATCCCGACGATCCTGACGACCTCGCAGAAGCTTTCCACCGGTGTCGATGCCCGCAACGTGCGCAACATTGTGCTGATGCGGCCGGTCAACTCGATGATCGAATTCAAGCAGATCATCGGCCGCGGTACCCGGCTGTTTGACGGCAAGGACTACTTCACGGTTTACGATTTCGTGAAAGCTTACGAGCACTTCAACGATCCGGAGTGGGACGGTGAGCCGGAAGAACCAGTACTGGTTGATCCCCGGGCTCGCGACGACGACGGGCCGGAATCGAATTCAGAGCGGCCTGCCATATCAGATGGACGGGAACAGTACAAGATCAAAGTCCGGCTCGCGGACGGCAAGGAACGCGCCATCCAGCACATGATGGCCACGAGCTTCTGGAGTCCGGACGGCAAGCCGATGTCGGCGTCGCAGTTCATGGAGCGACTTTTCGGCGACCTGCCAGAGGTGTTCAAAGACGAGGACGAGCTGCGCAGGCTCTGGAGCCGGCCCGATACGCGCCGGAAACTGCTCGAGGGGCTGGAGGAGAAAGGGTACGGGAGCGAGCAGCTCGCTGAACTGAAACGGATGGTCGATGCGGAAAAGAGCGATCTCTACGACGTGCTGGCATACGTCGCCTTTGCCCTGGCGCCCATCAGCCGCCTGGAGCGGGTGAAAACGCGCAGGAGTCTCATCTTCGCTCACTATCGGGACAAGCAGCGGGAGTTCCTGGACTTCGTGCTCGATCAATACATCAGACAGGGCGTAGGAGAACTGGATGACGGCAAGCTGCCGCATCTGCTCAAATTGAAATACCACGGTGTCACTGACGCCGTGACAGACCTGGGAGACGCGACTGCCATCCGGAAATTGTTCATCAGTTTTCAAAAGCACTTGTACGCGCCGCGGGCCGTAGCATGACTGTCCGGGCGCCGGCCGGCGAACAAGGAGTAAATACGATTCGGCGCGGCGGCTATGCAAGACATGTTTGCAAGCGAAGAAAAAGCCAAACACCCTTGAAAGCCGCTCGTTAGCGAGGAGGTCAGCGATAAACCATGCAATGCGATTGATGAAAACATCCTTTTTTCGAGACGCCGTCATTATCCTGTCGACCACGCTGGCGCTGTGTGTATTGTTAGAAGGAGTAATAAGATTACTTATTCCGCAAGGCGCGCGAACGACATTCATAAATGGCGCGCCGCTAGGAATCGAGGATGGCCAACTAGGGCACGTTAACAGACCCAATGCCCGGGCGAAACTCGAAACGCCTGAATTTTCAGTTGAGTACGAGATAAATCACGATGGTTTCCGGGATAAATCTATGCACGCAAATGCCAGGCAACCCGGGGTTAAGCGGATATTGCTGGTGGGGGATTCGTTTACGTTTGGCGCCGCAAATGCCTACGAAGATATTTGGCCGGTCATTTTTTCGGATAAACTCTCGGAGCAAGGGCGCCCGGCAGAGGTAATCAATGCCGGAGTCCCGGGTTATGACACACGTAAAGAAGTCTTATATCTTGAAAGATTGTATTCGAAATACGAGCCTGATGTCGTCGTCTTGACATTTCTTCCCCACGATCTATTCAGCAATGCGCCGGCCAACAGTCGGCAGGCGCCGCTTGACTTTGCAGCTCGTTCCAGCAGAAAACCACCCATGCGGTCGCACCTCTTGATCTTGTTCAAGCGTATTTTGAGAGCAAGCGATTTTTTCTATTCACGGCTTTATCTGTTGACGCGGAGGGCGCAGTCTTTCATGGCGCCGTTGAATGCAAGGCTCACGCAACAAATTGAGGTTACGAAGAAACTGTTTTTGCAGGCAAAGACGTTTTGTGAGAATCGAGGCGCGAAATTTGTTGTATTGTCGATTCCGCAATTATTTCAAGTGCTCGTCAAGGCGCATGGCTACGATCTCGAGAATGTAGACGTTGATTTTATTGACAAGGAATTTCATGCTTTTTCCAAGGAAAACGGATTTCTCTGGATTCCCCTTTTACCGGAGTTTGTTCAGGAATACCGGAGATCGGAAGCTGACTTCTACTTCCGTTTTGACGGTCACCTCACGCCGGCGGGCAACCGATTGGTGGGAGAATATTTTTCAGAAAAATTTGTGGGCGCAGTTGAGGGACAATTTGCTGATTGAGCTTTTGGGTTTCGAAGTGCGAGGCCCCGCTTAGCGCCGATTAGATTGAAGATATGGATATGAATCGCGCTGCTATAAGCAACGAAAATGAGAGTTCCGTACAGAAGGAATACTCCAAATTGGCGCGGGAGTATGATGCTAAGTGGAGTTTTTATGTTGAGGCAACGCTCCAGGAAACTTTGAAAAGAATCGAGGTCCATTCGGGACAGAGGTTGCTTGATATTGGATGTGGAACAGGAGTCCTGCTGGAAACTTTAGAAAAGAAGCATCCCGACCTTCTTTTGGCGGGTGTCGACCCTACTCAGGAAATGCTCGACGTCGCCGGGAAACGATTGTCGAAAAAGGTTCAAATAGAGAGAGGCTGGGCGGAAAAACTTCCATTTGAAGCCGAAAGCTTTGATGTCATAGTTTCTTGCAATATGTTCCACTATATTCGGGAGCCGATCGTTGCCCTCAAAGAGGCGAGGCGTATTCTGAAGCCAACCGGAAGACTTGTAATTACAGATTGGTGCGATGATTATTTTACCTGTCGAATATGTGACTTATTTCTTCGTATCTTCAATGAGGCGCATTTCAAAACATATAGAAAACAAGAGTGTCGTAATTTGTTGTTTTCGTCGGGATTCAGTGAAATAATAGGCTCTATATTGTTTGGTGTGGGTAAATGAATTATAAACCCACGCCGAAGGCGTCAAACATCAAAGCCGAGGGTAGCGCGCAGCGCAACCCTCGGTTCGTGGTGCTCACAATTGAGAACCCTGAAGGGGTTCGACAAGAGTGGGAGCAACCCTATCAGAATCGTTAGAGGCATGGCATCGAAATCGATGAAAACTGCGTTTGGAAGTAGCGGTGGCATGCTTTGTGGAACCCCGTTGGGGTTTCAATGAATTGGTTCCCTCTTGTCCAGGGTAGAATACCCTGGCTTTGCTGTACTACGCCTTCGGCGTAATAGACTTTCCTTATCCGTGACTTGTGCTATGCGTTACCCACACAGATCGACATTGAACCATATCTTTTGCGGCTTTGTCGCGCATGAATATTAGCGAAAAAGCCAACAACAAAAGGCAAATGGCTAAGTGGTCATTCTTTCTGAGCTTCATCTGTATTGCTATGGCGGTACTTAATGACCCTGACTTTCTCCATAGTGATCAAACCTTCCTGCACGGTTTCATCCAGGAAAGGAATCAATCTCTCTAATTTTTCCTCGGTGTCGACCAGTTCGATGATGATTGGCAGGTCTTCTGAAAGTCGCAGAATCTTTGCCGTGTGCACGCGGCTGTCAGCGCCGAATCCCATGATGCCTCTCACTACGGTGGCGCCCGCGAGATGCAGTTCACGCGCCTTCAGGACTATCTGTTCGTAGAGCGCCTTTCCTTTATACATATCCCCTTCGCCAATAAAGATGCGCAGGAGCAGTCCCTTTTCCGGAAGTTTCACGCAATCCCTCCTATTCGATTATTTTCATGGCGATCGCGGCGGCCTCGATGCCGGCAAAAACCAGCGTCAACCCGAGTCCGTTGCTAAGAAAGATATTGAGAAGGGCGAGACGCATCTCGCCTGCTTTGAGAAGATTGAGACTCTCCAGTCCGAATGTGGAGAATGTGGTGAAGGCGCCGAGAAAGCCGATGAAGACAAAAGACCTGAGCGCCGGAGCAAT
>CAZTNL010000233.1:0-5558 GCA_964614885.1 uncultured Calditrichaceae bacterium
TCGCAATGCCGCAAAGGCAACCTTTGGCGACAACTCCGCAGAGCTGGAACTGCTCGTCAACTTGCAGCGCGAATGGAGATAAAGCATTTAGCAGAGGCAACGACATGAAATATCTGGTGACAGGCGGAGCGGGTTTTATCGGCTCGAACATCGTTGAAGAGCTGCTGCGCTGCGGGCACGAAGTCCGCGTTCTGGACAACTTCTCAACCGGCCGCCGGGAGAACATTCAGCCATTCGTCAACGACATCGATGTGATCGAGGGGGACATCTGCTCGCTCAGCACCGTTTACCGCGCTGTGGATGAAGTCGATATTATCTTCCACGAAGCCGCGCTGCCATCGGTGCCGAGAAGTATCGCCGATCCGATTACGACCAATGAAGTCAATATTACCGGCACGCTGAACGTGCTGATCGCTGCCCGCGACCGGGGCGTCCGGCGTGTTGTGTTTGCATCTTCGTCCTCTGTGTACGGCCATGATCCGAGAATGCCGAAGCATGAGGACATGCGGCCGCGTCCCATGAGCCCGTATGCGATCTCGAAACTGGCCGGGGAGGTCTATTGTGCTGTGTTCGGCAATTTGTACGACCTGGAAACCGTGGTCCTGCGCTACTTCAATATCTTTGGCCCGCGCCAGGATCCGAACTCACAGTACTCGGCCGTGATTCCGAAATTCATCCACAAGATGGCCCGCAACCGGCGGGTTACGATTTACGGCGATGGTCTGCAGACGCGCGATTTCACCTATGTCGAAAATGTCGTGCAGGCCAACCTGCGGGCAAGCGAAGTAGAACATCTGCCCGACGAGCGTATCTTCAACTGTGCCTGTGGCCAGACCATTTCGGTGCAGGATATGGTCATCAAACTCAACCAGATACTGAACAAGGATCTAAATCCAATTTTTGCAGAGCCGCGGCCCGGCGACGTACGCAACTCTTACGCCGACATCTCGCGGATCGTGAATTTTTTGCAGTACAAACCGGCAGTCCAGTTCGAGGAAGGCCTCAAGCGGACTGTCGACTGGTTTCTTCAGCAGAAATAACCCGGTAAGATTCGGGTTTGCGGCGAGAGCCCCCTTTCGCCGAATGTTTTACCTCCCCGGCATGCCAGTGGTAGCGCATGCGAAGCGGGAGCTTGTGAATGCCAGATCTTTCCTGAACATGGGACTGACCTGGCGAAGCTGTGTTTTCACGAACTTGATTGTTGAAGGGAACGATATGGCGAAGGTGGAAGCGGGTCGCAGCGACAGGGAGAGCCGTTACTGGTATGCCGTCTACACGCGGCCAAGGTTCGAGAAAAAGGTCTACTCGGACTACCGGACAAAACAAATTCGTTCGCTCCTGCCGTTGCATCAGGTCAGCCGAGTCTGGAGCGACCGCATAAAAATTCTGGAGGAACCCCTGTTTCCCTCCTACGTTTTCGTGCACGCCAACGCCCGCGAGCGCTACGCAGCATTGCAGTCGGCCGGCGTCGTGAGAATGGTCAGTTTCAGCGGAAACCCGGTCCGGATCCCGGACGAACAGATAGAAGCCATCGACAGAATTGTCCGGAACGGCTACGAAGTAGAGCGATACCAGTACCTGAAATACGGCGACCCCGTTGAAATAGTCTCCGGCCCGCTGGCGGGTCTCCGCGGTTTTTTCATCGAAGAGCGCGGGAGCGGGCGACTCGCTGTGTCGGTGCATGAAATCCAACAAACTCTCGTGATTCAGATTGAGCGCGGGAAAGTGAGGAAATCGCGGCAGAAAGCCAGCGCCGGCATGGCTCGACACGCTGCACGGGACCGGACCCGCAGACCCACTTCAGGGCGTTCCTTACACGACATCCAACCACAGAGGGCCTTACGATGAATCGGACAGTATGGTTTGCAAGCGTGCTCCTTTTCTCCCTGTTTCTGAATTCGGTTTCCGGATTCGGGCAAGATCGTCAGCAATTGCCCATTCATAGTCGAGCTGCTCAGTATCACCTGGGCGACAAAGATCAAATCCTTATGAGTGTGAATATCTGGGGATATGTCGCTAAACCGGGGCAGTATGTGGTGCCGCGCAACACGGACCTGATTTCACTGATTTCCTTCGCTGGCGGCCCGAAGGAGGGCGCCAACCTCAGTCGTGTGCGCATTGTTCGCGGCGGAGAGCTGGCAACCGGACAAGCCGACCCGTACAGCGTGAACGGTAAACCGGGCAAGAGTTCCGCCGGAGACGCGCGGGTGACGATTCTCAACGTGGATGTAAAGCACAATTTATCCAGCGGCGCCGTCGGCGCGATCCCTGTGCTCAAAGGTGGCGATACCGTGCTCGTGCCGCAAACCTTCGGAAGCAGATTCAAGAACGCGGTTGGCATCAGCTCACTCGTGGGCGTCATCGCCACGGCGGCTTCTGTCGTGTTGATTTTTAGATACTAGCGGCAAATCACTCCTTCAACCCAAAATCCCATTTTGAAAGCAGTCATGAAAAACAACAACGGTCTTCCTGTCGCCAACGGTCGCTTGGGCGATGCCCGCAGCAAAACGACGACGATTCACGATTACCTGGCCATTCTTTACCGGGGAAGGTGGACGATTATCATCGCATTTGTGCTTACGATGTCGCTGGCCGCCTATGAGACATTTACTACACCTCCGGTCTACGAAGCCTCCACAACGATCATGATCGACCAGAGAGGCGCCGTGGGGCAGTCCCTTTTTCCGGAAAGCAGACTGCAGGGCCAAATGACCCTGATCAACAACCAGGTTGAAATTCTCAAAAGCCGCTCCCTGGCAAAGGCGGTTCTCGAACGCCTGTGGCGCTCACCTTACCGCGATTCGCTCGCGATCTTGAAGGAGATCGAAACCGGTGCGACCACGCAGGAAGCCATCCGCAGTATCCAGTCCTCGATAGCTGTCTCTCCTATCAGCAACACAGAGCTCATCGAGATTCGGGTGCAGGCGGGCACACCATTCGAGGCCTCCTACCTGACGAAGAGTGTGGCCCGCGCCTACCAGGATATGGATCAGAGTTTGAGCCGCGGCGAGATTTCACAGGTGGTAGACTTCCTCGTCGAGCAACTCGATCGCAAGGAGAAAAAGCTGAAGACGAGCGAGGATGCGCTCAAGGCCTTCCTGGAACAGGAAAAAATAGCTTCGCTCAGCGACGAGGCGACCCAGGTTGTGCAGCAGGGTGCGGATTTCGAAAGCATGTACCGGGGGGTGCTCATCGACCTGGAGGTAACAAAAAAGCGCTTGAACTATCTCAAAAGCCGTCTGGGAACCAGCAAGAAAACACTGGAAAGTGAGATCTCCCGTGTCTCGAGTCCGCTGGTACTGAAACTGCGCCAGGAGATGGCGCAGATCGAACGGAACATTTCCGTTTATCTGTCTCAGGGAGTTGGCGAACAGGACCCGCAGGTGCGGCGAGAGCGGGAGAAACTGAAAGCCATCAAGAGCAGGCTGACCGAAGAAACGCGCAAGCTGATCGTCGACGGGTTGCCGGCGGACGATCCGCTGGCCCAGGCTCAGGAGCTGGTGGTCAAGATTCTCCAGGCCGAAACCGACATCGCCGCACTCACCGCCCGGGCGGAGGGCCTCAAACGTGTGGTCGACAGCTACAGTCAAAAGCTGGAAGGACTGCCGGACAAGAACGTACAACTGGCGCGGCTCGAAAGAAATCGCAAGGTGGATGAGAAGCTCTACATGATGATGCGGGAAAAGTTTGAAGAGTCCCGCATTACCCAGGCCGGTGAAATCGGTAAAGTGCGCATTCTGGACGACCCGTTTTTGCCGGAGAAGCCCATCTCTCCGAAGAAAAAGCTGAACATGATTCTCGGCTGCTTCCTCGGACTGGGTATAGGACTGGGCATCACCTTTCTCCGGGATTTTCTCGATACGTCCGTACGCAGAGTCGAGGATTTGGAGGCTCTGGGACTGAATGTCCTGGCGGCCATACCCGAGATTGACAATTCGATGCTGAGCGGCATTTTGGACAAGCGAAACGGCACGACCAACGGCAAGGCAAACGGGAAGGTCAACGGCACGACAAACGGCGTTGCCAACGGGAAACTGAACGGCGGAGCCAACGGCATGCTCCCGAACGAACAAATGCGGCTGGTCACGCATTTCAAGCCTAAGTCGCCTGTGAGCGAGGCTTACCGTTCGCTGCGAACCAACCTTCAGTTCTCGAACGCCGACAAGAAGCTGCATTGCCTCCTGGTGACCTCATCCGGACCGGCCGAGGGTAAATCGACGACTGCGGCCAACCTGGCCATAGCGATCAGCATGCAGGGTGCCAGAACCATCCTTGTCGATACGGACCTGCGTCGGCCGGTGATCCACCGAATCTTCGGCCTGGAAAAGAACCGTGGCCTCACGAATGTGCTGGTGGGCAAGATGGGGCTCGACGATGCGATTCAGCCATCTAATATCCAGAACCTCGATATTCTGACCTCCGGGATTCTCCCTCCGAACCCGGCCGAATTGCTCGGTTCGGAACGCATGAAGGAGTTTATTGCCACCATCAAAGGGCGGTACGAGATGGTGATCTTCGACAGCCCGCCACTGATCGCGGTTACGGATGCGGCAGTCCTGGCCAAGGAATTGGACGGGGTGCTGCTGGTCGTGAAGTCGGGCCAGACCAACCAGGATGCGCTCACGCGTGCGGTGGAACTTCTTGGCAATGTCAACGCGCGGCTGCTCGGCGCCCTGCTCAACGGCGTGAGTCGTGAAAACACGTACGGTTCCTATTATTACTACTACTACTATCACTACTACTACTACTATGGGGAAAGCGGTGACAAGAAGCGCAAGAAAGCAGGAAAGCGTTCGCGCCACCATAGCAAAGCCAGTCCTTTAGCCTGAGCTGGTGGGGACTGGACGAATGGAGTTCACCAAAGGGAGTCTGCTATGAAACCGAAAATCGCCGTGGTTGGATGTGGGTATTGGGGCAAGAATCTGCTGCGCAATTTTCATGAGCTCGGCTGCCTCGAAATGGTTTGCGACGCGCAGGAGGCTGGTCGTAACGTGGCCGCCGGCATCGCGCCGGGTGTGCGCTGTGTCTCGGATTTTCAGCAGGTGCTCGCCTCAGACGTAGACGCGGTAGTGATTGCGACGCCGGCCGAGACCCACTTTCAACTGGCCAGCCAGGCGTTGCTGGCGGGTAAAGACGTGTTTGCCGAAAAGCCACTGGCGGTCTGCTACGAGGACGGCGCAGGCCTGGTCGAGATTGCCGAGGAGCGCCGGCGGATCCTGATGGTCGGTCACGTTTTGGAGTATCATCCGGGGGTCACGCGCCTGATGGGGCTGATCGAATCGGGGGCGCTCGGAAAGGTGCAATACATTTACTCGAACCGCCTGAGCCTGGGCAAGATTCGGCGTGAGGAGAACATTCTCTGGAGTTTTGCACCACACGACATAGCGGTTATTCTGCGAATCATGGGTGCGATGCCGTTTCAGGTTGTTGCGTGTGGCGGCAACTATATTCAGCCCAACATCGCGGACGTGACCGTCACCAATATGCTGATCGATAACGGTGTGCGCGCGCACATTTACGTCTCCTGGCTGCATCCTTTCAAGGAGCAACGGCTGGTG
>CAZTNL010000234.1:0-5528 GCA_964614885.1 uncultured Calditrichaceae bacterium
GTGCGCAGCCCGGCAGGTGAAATGGCGAGGAGCGCGCCCAAAACCAGCAGCAGGACCACCGCGGTTCGTGTGTTAAAGACGTCGGCGAGTTTCATTTTCATTTTCCTCAACAAGTCGTTTCGCTTATGCCGGCACTGATTCCCTCAGCGCGCTCGTATCTGTTTTGGCGTTTTCTGCCGCAGCTCTGCTTCGAGGCTGGCGGAATTTCATCTCGAGCAGCTCGGCGCCATAGAACATCGCGAGCGCCATGATGATAACCAGGAAGGCCACCGTGCCGGGCCGCAGGTGCAGCCAGTCGCTGAGGGTCGCGTTGCCCATGTAGCCACTGGTAGCCAAATCCTGGATGAGCGGGTACACTTCGCCGTAGACGAGCATGCCGAGAAGGGCGCCGGCGATATAGAAGAAGGCGTCGATCTTTCCGATAGCGCTGGCTACGATGCAGGTTCCCGGACAGTAGCCACCGATAACAAAACCGACGCCCATCACTGCGCCGCCGGCAACCTGCGCGCCCAGGTAGGTCGGATTCAGGTAGATGCGCGAGACGTCCAGCACATCCGCCAGATTGAGATACAGAATTCCGGCCATGGCGGTGATGATGGCGGTGAACATGACCTTCAGGACGGCCATATCCCGGAAATAAAACTGCAGCGCCAGTTTGCGCGAACTGCTGAAGCCGGCGCGTTCCAGGGTAAACCCGAACAGGATACCGATGATAAAGGCGACGACCAGTCCGGTTTCGAAACCGAACATCCCATATTTATAGAAGGGGGCTGACATGGCTCATTCTCCTGGTTAAATCCACTGTTTGCGCACAAAGTAAGCGATGGCGTAGGCGGCGGCGAACATCGTCATCATAAACGCCCAGCTGCCGAGGGCGAGGGTCGCGCCGCCACTGAGCCCCTGCCCGCTGGTGCATCCCAGGGCCAGACGCGCGCCGAACCCCATGAGGCCGCCGCCCAGCAAGGCGAAGACGAGGCGACCTTTGGTCGAAATGTTCGGTCCCTTCTCGGTTTGCAGCTTCATCCGGCCTGCCAGCAGCCCAGAAAGCAGCCCGCCTGCCAGCACACCGAGCACCTCGAACACCAGCCAGTCGTTCAGCGGGTTAGTGTTGCCGCCGGCGTATTTGGCGAAGTAAGGATTGCTGTCCACATGCGCGGGGCTGACTTTGTCGACGACAAAGGTCACGCCGCGCATCATGGCGCCGGAAGCGCCCAGGCCGCGCCCCATGATGACGAAGGTCGCCAGCAGCACCAGTCCCAGGATGAACCCTGCGAAATATGGGTTCCAGTAGGTCTCTTTACGCATTTCTGTTCTCCAAAATATGATTGACTAGCATCGGGTTTCCATTCTTCCCATCTACGGAATCCAGCGGCTCACCTGGCCGGCATCGACAATGATGTAGCGCAGGAAAAAGCCGCCGACGAGAACCAGCAGCGCCGGAATGCGCGTAGCCATCACCTTGCCGCGCAGCTCCAGAAGTTCCAGCAGCGCCGGAATCGCCAGACCGAAAGCGACCACGAAAATCCAGAACGGCGCCGTGTACGGGCCGCCGAGAAAGAGCCGGGCCGCCTCGATGTGAATCTGAGTCGACGCGAGAAAGCCCATGAACAGGTGGATGATGAGGAACAGCTCCATGGCGATGGCCATCACATCGATTTTCCCCAGCAGGTGTTTTTCCTTCGCGCTCCGGGAGAGAAGCAGGTTCAGCGCCACTCCGGTAGACAGCCCTGAAGCCAGAAACAGCGGCCCCAGGATGGCTGAGTTCCAGACCGGACGGGCATTGAACGCGCTCAGGAGGATGCCGGTATACATGCCCAGAATCACCGAGTAGACGATGAGCAGCCAGGCGATGGGCCGGGCGTATGCCCGCGCCCGCACCACCAACTTAGAGAGCCACTGCGCCGGCCAATGCCAGCGCGGAAAGACGTCCTGAACGTGGATCGCCGCCCACAAAACGCTGAGCGGAAAAATGATCGCCAGCGTCCAGGAGCCCCAAGACATGGGCGATTGCAGACGAATGTTGGTGTAGAAGCGGAATACGTGCAGCTTGTATTCAAGGTCTATAAATAGGGTGAGCAAGCCGACGCCGAGCAGGATCGGGGCCAGGAGCGGCGTCACCCGGACGACGGTGGGCATCTCATCTGATTTGCCGCGGATGTAGTACAACGCCGAAAAAAACAGAATGCCCGCAACCAGGCCGCCGAGATAGAGGTAGACCGGAATTTCCCAGCCCCAGATGCTCAGATGCGGGTCGATGTGCGCCATATTTCTGCCGCTGGTGATAGTGACTTCATGCATGTGTTGTGCTCCGTTATCGTTCTGTTTTTGTCACTCAGTTCGTCGGGCCGCTTGCGCTCATGTCAGATAAAAGATTTTCGGCTGCGTCCCGGCTTCCGGAATCAGTTGGCGGTTCTGCCTCAGCTTCAGCAGCTTGCTGACCTCGCTGTCCGGGTCATCCAGGTCGCCGAAGTGCATGCACCTGGTCGGGCAAACGGCCACGCATGCCGGTTCCAGCCCCTCCTTGACCCGGTGCACGCAGAACGTGCATTTGTCCACATAGCCCTCCGGGTGCACGTAGCGCGCGTCGTACGGGCAGGAGGCGATGCAGGCTTTGCAGCCGGTGCACTGGTCGTGATCGACGAGCACAATGCCGCCGACATCGACGTAGCTTGCGCCCGTGGGACAGCAGCGCACGCAGGGCGCGTTTTCGCAGTGGTTGCAGCGCTCGCTGCGGATTTCCATCTGCAGGTTCGGATATTCGCCTTTTACGTCCTGCACGATCCAGTCGCGGCAAAACCCATCGGCGACCTTGTTTTCCGTCTTGCAGGCAACCACACAGTCCGCGCAGCCGACGCACCGTTTCGTATCTATTACCATTGCATAGCGAGCCATGCCTGTGTTCTCCTCAGTGATTTCTCGTGTCGGTCATCTGTATCAGGCCACTTTTTCGAATGTCACGAAATTCACGCGCATGCCCGTGCCGCCCATGATGGGATCGATTTTCACCCGCGTGACCAGGTGGCTGTCGTCGGCGCCGCGCAGAAAGGCTTTGCGCATGCGTTTGTCCCGGTGACCGAAGCCGTGCACCATGAACACCGCGTCATGCCGGATGCGTTCGGTGACTTTGGCCTTCACTTGGCCGCTGCGCGCGCCGTCCTGATTGACCAGAACCACGCGTTCGCCGTTGCGGATACCGTGCATTTTCGCCACCGTCGAATTGATCCACACTTCGTTTTCGGGCATGGTTTCCGTCAGGATCGGGTTGTTGGTCGTGCGGCCGAACGTGTGCGTCGGCGTGCGGCCGTACAGCAGGCGGTAGTAGCCGTCCGGAGGCTGCTCGTGCTCGGTGTATTGCGGCACCGGGTCGAAGCCGTGGCTGGCAAGCACATTGGAATAGAGTTCGATCTTGCCGCTCGGCGTATCGAATTCCGCTTCGATGCCATCCTCGAAGTAAATGGGATGGCGCTCCCCGAGCTCGACGACGCCTTTTTCCCTGAGTTCGTCCAGGCTCAGACCGGCGCCCTTGAGCCTCGTATCCAGATACGTTTCGATGTTATCCCACGGAAAGTACTTGTCGAGTCCCAGCCGCATGCCCAGCTCGCGCGCGATCCACCAGCCCGGTTTGGACTCGAATCTGGGTTCGAAGGCGGGCGCGCGCAACGCCACGGTCGGTACGCGTCCGGGCGAGAGGCGCAGGTCGTCGTAGCGTTCGAGATATGAACACTCCGGCAGCACGACATCGGCCCAGCCGGTGATTTCGGACGGCATCAGATCGACCGCCACCAGCAAATCGAGATTCTGGATGGCTTCGATCGTTTTTTGCGGCTGCGGCAGCGTCATCAGCAGATTTGTGCCATAGACGATCCAGCCTTTGAACGAACAGTCGCGTTCGGCCGTGGGAATGGTGGCGTCGCAGAGTCCGCTTGCCAGCGCGAGATTTGCCAGAGGGTATTGCCCGGGAAAGGCTTCTTTCCAGTTCCGTTTCGGATTCGGGTAAGCCGGATACTTGTATTTAGGAATACTCGCCTTGTTTGGATAATAGAAGCCACCGCGCCGGCCCCAGCTGCCGAGCAGAGCGTTGAGGATGGCCCCGGCGCGCACGCGCTGGGTGTCGTCGCCGTACCAGGTGACGTGGCGTCCCGGGTGCACGAGCGTTGCCGGCTTGAGCCAGGCCATTTCCCGGGCGGTTTCGCGGATCACCGCCGGCTCGATCGTGGTGATCGGGTAGGCCCACTCCGGCGTGTAGTCGCCCACCGATTGTTTCAACGCTTCGAAGCCGGACGCGTGCTTTTCGATGTACGCCTGGTCGTAAAGTTTCTCTTCAATGAGAACGTGGATCCACGCCAGCATCAACGCCAGGTCCGTGGACGGCCGGATCGGCAGCCAGTATTTCGACTTGCTGGCGGCCACCGAGTAGCGCGGATCTACAGTGATGATGGTCGCGCCACTGCCGACCGCGTCGGCAAATTCCTGTACCTGCGTGTTGTGCATGTTTTCGCCCAGATGGCTGCCGATGAGAACGATGCATTTGGTATTGCGCAGGTCGGTGCGTTCCGGCGAGCCGACGCCTTCGCCGTAGGTGAGCATGTAGGCTTCCTCCCGCGGCCCGCGGCACTGCGAGTAGGAGGGGGCCGCGATATTATTCGAGCCGAATGCGCGTAGCAGATGCTTGAAGTAGGTGCCGCCGGAGCCGTGCGTAAACAGCGCCAGGCACTCCGGCCCGTGCTCGTCGGCGATCTTCTGCATTTTTTCAGCGACATAGGAGATCGCTTCTTCCCAGCTCGCTTCGCGAAAGGTCTGTTTGCCGCGCGCCGACGTTCGGATCAGCGGCGTCCGCAGGCGGTCCTCGTCGAGATAAGCCCCGAGCCCGCCGGTGCCGCGCGGGCACAGCCGGCCGTTGCAGTTGGGGTCCTTTTCGTTCCCGGTAATTTTCCAGGGCTGGCCGTCGACCGTGTGGACCCAGCCGGCGCAGTTCCAGAAGCAGATCTCGCAGACCGTAGGGGACCGGCCAATCGCGCCTTCGATGGCTCCGGTCAGCGCCGGATTTGCAAGCGCCGGACTGCCGGCAAAACTCTCGTACAGGGTTTTTACCGCGCCGCCGGTGACAGCCAGTCCGCCCAGGCCCAATCCGCTGATTTTGATAAACTCACGCCTCGAGAATTGCTTTGCCATGTGTGCTTCCCTCAATGTTGGATGTTTTGCGACCCGTCCGGATGGACCACCGAAAAATACTCGTGCAGGAGGCCCTTCAACTGGGTGCATTTCGATGCGCCCTGATAGACGGCACACGCCCGGCAGTTTGCCTCCGTGCAGTGGCCGGCCAACTCCGACTTTATCATCCAGCACGGCTTGATGGCCGACAGGTAAGCCGGGCAGACGCGCCGGTCCGACGCCAGACACGATTTGAGATTCCAGCACGGAATCAGCGCCAGCAGCCGGCGGATGCCTTCGATATTCAGTTTTTGCTCGGTGATGAGCTTGCGGATGCAGCCGATCCAGTGCACGTCATCGTCGTTGAACAGGCGCTG
>CAZTNL010000235.1:0-5517 GCA_964614885.1 uncultured Calditrichaceae bacterium
AGGCATCTGAGTACAAACTCGCGGAATTGCTGCGCCTGTGCCATGAGGCTGATTAATTCACAAATGTTGCCACCGAGCCGCAGAGGGTACAAAGAAACAAAAACTTAGAGAAACTGTTCACCGCAAAATATAATTTCGAAAAATCAGAAAGGTTCACCCTCTTAACGTTGAAAAAATTAAGGCTCTGTGTACTCTGTAACTCCGTGGCTATAAATTTTTTAGGTTAGCTCAGCTGCATCTCCGGGCGCATTTGCATTCGATGGCAGGGCAGAGAGAGGTGCTGTCCCCTTTGTTTCGTCATTCGAGGCCTCTGACGAAATAAGGCATCCTGCTGATTTTTCTTGACTTTTCGCCGTTGTAGCCGTATAATAGGCTATCTTGCGCTGATACAACTGTTTAGCAAATCCATCAAGCTTCCCGTTTTTGTACCGCGTTCTACCCATAACATCTATGGCGGGCTGTGCCAACTATGATCGGCAGAACAATTTCCCACTACGAAATCGTCGAAAAGCTTGGCGAGGGAGGGATGGGTGTCGTTTACAAAGCCCGGGACGTAAATCTCGACCGCTTTGTTGCCCTGAAATTCCTGCCATCCCGGCTTGGTGATGATGGTGAAAGCAAGGCGCGTTTTGCGCAGGAGGCGAAGTCCGCCTCAGCATTGGACCACCCGAACATCTGCACGATCTACGAGATCGATGAGAGCGCAGAAGGCGAGATGTACATCTCCATGGCGTTTTACGAGGGCGAAACGTTGCGCGAGCGCCTTGCCAGAGGCAAGTTGGATACTTCGGCCGCCATCGAAACAGTTCTCCAGGTTTCGCGTGGGTTGGCCCGCGCGCACGAAAACAATATCATACACCGGGACATCAAGCCGGACAACATCATGCTCCCGGATGCAGGAGAGGCGAAGATTGTCGACTTCGGTCTCGCCAAGCTGTCTGGCGGCTCAAATCTGACGCAGGTGGGGGATACCGTTGGGACTGCAGCCTACATGTCTCCTGAGCAACTGCAGGGCAGTCCGGTGGACCAACGCAGCGATATCTTTTCACTCGGCGTCGCCTTTTACGAAATGCTTGCGGGCGACCATCCCTTCAAAGGGGAGTATGCACAGGCGCTTATGTATTCTGTGCTGCACGATGAACCGGCGGCGGCTTCTACATTTGTTGATGATTGCCCGCCGGCACTCGACGATGTTCTGCGGAGGATGCTGGCCAAGAATCCCGACGAACGTTACCCGGACACCATGGATCTGGTAGCGGATCTGGAGGCGCTGGCTTCAAACCCGGGAGCGTCCGGGAGCACTGCCATCCCGGGCGAAATCGGGAGCGCGGCGCAGCGAACCGCAGGCAAGGACGCCGCGCCACGCGGGGCTTTCGCAAGTGTTCGGAAAAGAACCGTGGCGCTCGTTGCCGGCGTGTTTACGATTTTTCTGTTGCTGGTTCTGGCCTGGTCGGGCGGGCGGCAGTTGTTTCAGCAAATACTGGGCGGCGACGCCACCTCGGGTGTCCGGCACGTGGCAGTCCTGGCATTCTCGAATATCGGCGGCGACTCGGACCGCCAGGCTTTTTGTGACGGTCTCGTGGAAACACTGACCAGCAAACTGTCGCAACTCGAACAGTTCCAGGGGGAGCTTTGGGTGGTGCCTTCCAGTGAAATCCGTGGCGGCAATGTGACCAGCGCCAGGCAGGCGCGCCAACTTTTTGGCGCTAACTATGTAATTACCGGGAGCGTGCAGCAGTTTAACAAGGTACTGCGACTGACCATAAATCTGGTCGACGCCCGCACGTTGCGTCAGGTCGCTTCGAACATGATCGACGATGCCATGAACAGCGCTTCCATTTTGCAGGATGAGGTGGTTGTACGCCTCGCCTCCATGCTCAACGTGCAGATGCGACCGGAATCGAGACGGCTCCTGCAGGCCGGGACAACGGCTGTGCCCGGCGCCTATGAGCTGTACCTGCGGGGCATGGGAACGCTGCAGCGCTATGACAAGGAGGAGAATATTGACGCCGCCATCGATTTGTTCGAGCAGGCTCTGAAAGCTGACGCCAACTATGGGCTGGCCTACGCTGGTCTCGGTGAGGCGCAACTGCGCAAGTTCGAGATTACCAAAGACATTCGGTGGGTTACCTCTGCCAGGCAAAACTGTGAGAAGGCGCTGGAGATAGAGCAGTGGCTGCCGGAAGCGCAGGTGACGTTGGGTCTCCTCCATATCAAGACGGGGCAGTACAGTGCGGCCGTCGATGAATTTCAGAAAGCCCTGGAGCTCGACCCGCACAATGCCGCGGCTTACAGGGGCAGAGGTCGCGCGTTTGCAGCGCGGGGCATGCTGGATGAGGCTGAGGCAACGTATCGGAAAGCCATCGCCATGAAACCGGACTATTGGGGCGGCTACTCAGACCTTGGCATTTTCTATTACAAGCACGGTCGTTACAAGGATGCGGCAGATCAGTTTCGGCACGTCGTGGAGCTGACACCGGAAAATGCGCGAGGCTACCGCGACCTGGGGTCCATGTACTACCTTACTGATGACCCCGACGCCGCCATTGAGAATTACAACAAGGCCATTGCCATCAAACCGGATTACGCTGTTTTTTCGAATTTGGCGACACTCTATTTCAACCAGCATCACTATGAAATGGCGGCACAAATGTACGAGAAGGCTTTGGGCCAGCGGGACAGCGATTATCGAGTCTGGGGCTATCTTGCCAGCGCATACAAGGAGATCCCCGGCGCCGATGAGAAATCTCTGAACGCGACAAAGCGGGCGGTGGCGCTGGCTGGCAAACAGCTTCGGGTGAATCCCGATGACCCCAATGTTCTCCTCGATATGGCCGGCTACTACGCCGAACTCGACCGGAAGCGTTCACTCGACTTTCTGCGGCGTGTCTTGTCCCTGCGTTCGAAGGAGGTCTCGGTCTATTTTCGTACAGGGTACACGTACGAAACCCTTGGCGTGCGCGATTCCGCCCTGGTCTGGATCGGCAAAGCGCTCGCCCAGGGCTACGATTTGAATCAGGTTGAAAGCAACCGGCAGCTCTCAGATCTGCGTGCGGATGTCCGTTTCAAGAGAATGGTCGAGGAGCTTCGTCGTGCCTCGTCGGGCGACTGAGCTCTGCCGGGCCTGTGTTTGTCGATTTTTTTTCGTGCCCCACCGCTGTTTTAGCCGTCGGGCATTTTGCTACCTAACCCGTATTTCCTTAAGGAGGCGCAATCATGGCAGGTTTTTTCTCAAGCTTCAAAAAGCTGTTCTCGAAACCCGGGAACCAGCAGGGCGGTATGTCCATGCCCGGTCCGACCATCGTGATAAACGGTGGCATGCCGGATGTGAGCACAGTACGTGTCGATGCCGGCAAGCAGATCGTTTTCCGATCGGGCGACGGTCAGAGCTACTCTGTCGATTTCACCACGGATAACAACGCGGTTTCAAGCCAACTCCCCCTCTCGATTCCGGCGAATGGCACGGCAAAGTTGGACGTCAGCGGCTCGGCCCCAAAGCAATCATTTCAATACGTTATCAGGGATTCGGAGGGCGAACAGGTGTGGCCCATGGTTGACGAGGGCCCGGGTAACGTGCCGCCGGAAGTGATCGTTGGCCCGTAAGTGAAGTTGCCATAAGTCTAAAGCCGCCTCATCCTGCGGAATGATCTCCGCAGGATGGGAACGCGGTGGTTGTGGGTTAGCCTGATCTATTCACAAATGTTGCCACGGAGCTACAGATGGCACAGAAAAACAAGAACTTAGAGAAACTGTTCACCTTCTTAACTTTCAAAGAATTAAGGCTCTGTGTACTCTGCGGCTCCGTGGCTATGAATTTTTCAGGTTAGCCAACGTGAAGCCGGCTATTGTTGTTTCCAGGCCAAAGGAGCCGGGATGTTGAAATTTCAAGTGTTGTGTCTGCTCACTGTAGGGGGTTCGTCTCTGGTGGCGGGGTGCGGACAGGGAGCGCGAGAAGAGGGGCCACAGGTTCTGGAAATTCCGGCGGTGATGCAGGAGACACGCATGTGGTGTTCCGCCTCCAGCGTGGAAATGATATTGTCCCATCTTGGCCGGCAGGTGACTCAATGCGAGCAGGTGAACCGGATTCTTGAAGGAACCGACTGTTGTGCCGATGCGCCGCCCAGAGAATGTTGGCGCGGCGGCTGGCCACAATTCGAGGCGTTCGGCTTCGCCAGCGAGCAAACCGATTCTTCCGTCGCCCTGTCCTGGGAGCGGCTCCGGGGCGAAATAGACAGCGATCGTCCGGTCGCCTTTTCCTGGAACTGGAGGAAAGGCGGCTCCCACATGCTTGTTGCGGTGGGATACGCCGAGCCGAACTGGGTTTATGTGAACGATCCCTGGCCAGCGAACGGAGATTTTAGCGCCGGAAAAGGCCAGCACAAGATCATAACCTACGAGGAGTTTGTGAGCGGTGCGAACCACACGCACTGGCGGGACTACTATGAAATTCGTCCCGAAGGCACGCAAATAACTCGCACGGATGAGCCGGTCGCGGTGGCTCGAAGGGGTTTGCCGAGAGCTGGCAGGACGCCTGCTGAAGCCGCCGGAGACGCTTTGGGAAAGCTCTACGACCTGATTGCGGAAAACAACTACCGGAGTCTGGGTTTTGCGGCATACCCGGGCAAAGGCAGCTTACGACTCGGCCAGTCACTTCCTGTCTACAATGTCGGCCTGGACGACTGCAAGAACTATCATGCCGATACCGGCGCCAGAGATCTTTTCAGCGAAGTGGCAGAGCGTGTTTACCCCGTTCTTGTCGGTGGCGAAGAGCGGTCTTCGGTTCGGGTGAGAAACTCTGCCGGACGCTGGGAAGTTGTGGGCTTCGGACATCCGCGCTGGACACGGGCATCTGCCGTGCAGCGAAAGCTGGCAGCCGGAGCTCAGGGAGCAGAGCGGGACTATTTCATTGTGGACATACCCGCCCTCTATCTCTGCTTTGTCGGATGGCTCGAGGGTGACGTCGTGCAACTGGCGCCCGTACGGGATGACTTTTCCCCGCAGGACCCGCAGAGCCCGGCACGCGAGGCCCTGGATTCTCTTTACGAGACGTCGGTTCTGCCATTTGATGGAGATTTGAAACAAGCCCTTCTGATCCTCGCCCTTCTGTACGAGGATGAGCTGGCATATGCCCTGTAACCGAGCTGGTGAAAAAGGCGAAATTGCGATGATAAAAAAAATGAGTACCCTGTTGCTGCTCATATCACTGCCTATGCTTCTGGCGTCAGGACCGTCGGCCTCGGATGCCGACAAGATTCTAGATGTGCCTCTGCGCCGGCAGGAGACCCGTATGTGGTGCTGGGCAGCGAGCCTGCAAATGATTCTTGGCTTTTGGGGCGTGTCGGTAAGTCAGTGTGAACAGGTGGACGCGCGCTTCAACCGCAATGATTGCTGCGGGCCGCCCGCGCCGCGGGTGTGCGTACGCGGCGGATGGCCGAAATTTGAGGATTACGGTTACCTGAGCGAGCAGCGACAGGGCGCGCTTTCGTGGCGGGAGCTTAAGAGTGAGCTTGACAGTGG
>CAZTNL010000236.1:0-5515 GCA_964614885.1 uncultured Calditrichaceae bacterium
CTCGCCGCGGAGCTGTTCGAGCTTCCGCGCTTCGGAATAGGCGAGATGCTTTTTCGCACGGAGCATCTCTTCGCGCCGGTGTTCGAGCGCTGCGCAACGCTCGGCCAGGGTTTGCCGTTTTCCGCCGGAATAGCCTTTGTCGACCTGGTCGAGCAACTTTTGCAGCTGCTGCAAGCGGTGTTCCGTTTCGCGAAGCCCCTTGACCTCCCCGCGGTTGGGGCCGACGACCATGCCTTCCTGGATCCTGGCCTCCCGCAGCGTTGACGATATTCGATCCTCAATCCGGTCGAGGGTTTCCTTGTTGGAAAGCAGGCGCTTGAGCACGGTGCGGTCGATGCCGCCATCGACATCGGCGAGATCCACTTCGGCACCCTTGACGACGAGGATTCTGGAAAAATCGGGCGGAAGGCCGCGGCGGTCGGCCTCCAGATAGTCTTCCAGCTTTCTTTCGGAAGTCGGCGAAAAATCAGTCAGCTCGTTTTCCGCGAGACCCGCCAGCCGTACCTTTCCGCGACCGGCCTCGCCGCGGAGGCGCCAGCGTTTGGTTTTTCGGAAGAGAGAACGGATGATGAACTCGACGAGAAAAGTTTTGCCGTGTTCGTTGTGCCCGTAAATAACGTTGAGCTGTTTGATCTCCAGGCTGAGCCGGTTGTGCGGCCCGAGGTTTTGCACGCTGATGTCTCTGATGCGAATGGGCATGCGCTATTTCCCGTAGATTGTATGCAGGGCGTGCAGCACGACCGCCTCACGGTCTGGCTGCGGCAGGTGCGGTGCGAGCTTCAATTCCGGAATCCGGTCGCAGGCGAGCTGGGCGATTTCGCTCAGGCCTTCGTCGTCCGCCATAAAAACCTGCTCCAGGTCCGGCTTGCCCTCATTGTAAAATGTCAGGCCGCGAAATCCTTCTGCCACTGCCTGCTCGAGGGTGCGTTTGTCCCGGGTGTACCCTGAAACCCTGACCTGCAGCCGGACTTTCGCCAACTGTTCCTGCTCCAGCTTCCACGCCTCGATGCGTTCCGTTATTTGCTGGCGAATTTGCTCCAATTCATCTTCAACCGGCAGGACAACCAGCGATTCCTTCATATAAATGAAATCCGTTTCCACTGCAAGCGCTTCGACGGTCGCGGAAACGCAGTCCAGCAGCAGGAAGCGGCGTTCGCCTGTTTCCCGGATGCCGAGGCCACAAGGCGAGCCGACGTAGTGCAGGATTTCCTCGTCGACGCGCTTATGGATATGCCCGAGCAGAGCCACGGCCGGCCGGTAGGTTTGCAGGTCGCTGCGGGTCAGGGGCATGTAGATTCCGGGTTCCGTGGGATCCGGCTCGTAGATGCCGTGCGTCCAGTCGCCGTGGCCGATCAGGATCCATTTCCCGGGTGTCAGCTCCGCTGAGTTTGCGGCGATGTACTCGCCCATGGTCTTGTTTTCGACATAGGGGAGGAGCAGGAGGGGCAGGCAGGCCGGGTCCGGGCGCCAGACCGCAGGCGCTGTGACCACTTCCACATTGGAAGCCGTCAGCGAACGCGCATCCAGCGCAACATCGTGATTTCCCGGCAGAAGCTTAAAGTGTATTTCCCGGTGCTCGGGCCGGTTGCAGAACTCTTCGAATTCGGCGTAGTTGCGGCTGGAGTCATCGAACGTGTCGCCGGCAAGAAGCAGGGTGCCAATTTCCCGCGATGTCATTTGCCCGAGGATGTTTTCGAGGGCGTGGTAACGCTCGGGATTCCGCTCCCGGGTGGTGAGGTGCAGGTCTGCGCTGACTGCGATTTTCATTCTGACGCTTCGGTTTCGTAGTCCACGACGCGCTTTTCGATACGAATTTCATTGAGAAAGTCGTGAATCAGGCGCTGGTGTTCCGGGTGCGCCTGGTAAGCTCTGAGCGCCGCCACCGAACCGAATTCGGCGCAGAGCACGACATCGTACGCGGCCGCCGAGTCGTCAAAACTGATGCCCGCCTCGGCACGCCTGATTTCCGGAATCACAGCCGGCAGTGCCTCGAGTTTTTCTTTCAGCAGAAGGGCGTTTTCGGCTTTGGTGCGGCCGCCACCGGTCTCCTTCAGTTTCCACATGACTATATGTTTGACCATTTCAACGATGCCCTTTGTTCGTTCAGAAATGCCACCTGAAGAAATGACATGCGGGTAAAATACTGCTACCGCGCTCCAAATGCAAGTGGGATATCCCGCACAGGGCGGCAGTTGTGCGCTCTTTTTTCGTTGCTTTTTCCACAGGCTTTGGCTACTTTTGTCCAACCCGGCCAACCAGGCAACTAAACGATATTCGAACTGCGCCTTTGCTCAGGCGCCCACGGCATGCGCCGGTTTGCTGAATTTAATTCGGGAGAAGACCATGCCAATGGAAAAACAGTTTTCCGTTTTCGTGCAAAACAAGGTGGGCAGCCTTGGCGATCTGTGCGCCAGCCTTTCCGATGCCGGCGTTAATATTCGCGCCATTTCCATCATCGACGACCTGGATTGGGGCATCGTACGCATCATCGTCGATGACGAGGAAAAGACGCGCGTTATCCTGCACGATCTGGGCTTGATGTTCGGGGAAGGGAGCGTGCTGACGGTCGAGCTCGAGAATCATCCCGGAGCCCTCGCCGAACTGGCCAGAAAGCTGGCACGCAAGAAGATCAATATCGTGCAGGCGCAGGCCACTGCCACAGGCGAAAATACCATCATGGTTCTGTCGACCACCGACGACCGCAAAGCGGCTGGACTTCTCGCGGGGTAACGCCATGCCGGACAGGAAAAAGGAGCCGCTGGACCCGAAAGTGATTCAGGAGATCAGCGAACGCCTGCAAAAGGGAGAACACCTCTGGCGGCTGCTCGATTTGTATGAGCTGAGCATGCGCCACAAGCTGGAGCTGCTGCAGCTCTTCGATGATCAAAAATGGGACTAGCGGGTGGAAGCTCCGGTGAAGAAGTGCCTGCCTCTGAAGGTTAGAAACTACCATATCGATGCCTACGGGCATGTCAACAACGCGCACTACCTGACCTTCCTCGAGGAGGCGCGCACGGTTTTTCTGGAAGAGTTGGGATACGATCTTGCCGACTTAAGACGGCGCGGCTACCAGATTTTTATCACCGAGGTCAAAATTAAGTACAAGCAGTCGGCGCAGCTCGGAGACGAGCTGCTCATTTACGGCTGGTTTGGTGAACTTTCGTCGCGCCGGGCGACCTGGCAGCATGAAATCTATGAACGCGGGAGCAACCGTCTGGTGGCGGTGGCTTCAGTCAGCGGCATGTTTTTGAAAGATGACAAGGTTGTGGTCATTCCGCCGGACATCCGAAAGGCGCTCGAACAGCTTTACATTGCGCCACACTCCTGATGCGTACGGCCGGCCGCCGGCGCCTCAGAAGAGAACGGCGGCCGCTTCTTCGACAATTCTCACCGTTTGCGGCCGGGTCGAATCGAGGAGGTCGATGAGCTCCGGTGTCGGCAGCGCCTTGCTCAGATAGAACCCCTGCATAAAATCACACTCGATTTCCTGCAGGAACCTGAACTGTTCTTCCCGTTCCACGCCTTCGGCGATCACGCGCATTCCCAGGCTGCGCGCCAGGGCGACAATCGCCGTGATGATCGCGGCATCCTCGGCATTTTCCGGAACATCTTTGACGAAGGCTTTGTCGATTTTGATGAGATCGATCGGCAGCTTTTTCAGGCGGCTGAGAGACGAGTAGCCGGTGCCGAAATCGTCGAGCGCGATGCGCACGCCCATTTCCTTGAGGACATCCAGCGTTGAAACCGTGTAATCGAGGTCCTGCATGGCGTTGGTTTCGGTGATTTCGATCATGAGGTACTGCGCGTCCAGGCCGGTTTCCCGCAGGATGCCGGCGATGGTTTCCATGAGCCTCAGTTCCCGAAATTGCCTGGCGGAAAGATTGATGGCCACCGGCATCATCGGATAGCCGCCTTCCTGGAGAACCTTGTTTTGTAGGCAGGCCGAGTGCAGAATCCACTCTCCGAGCGCCACGATGAGGCCGGTTTCTTCGGCCACCGGAATAAACTCTGACGGCGGGATGACACCCAGTTCCGGGTGATTCCAGCGAATGAGCGCTTCCATGCCGGTGATGGCGCAGCCGTCCAGGGAGGCCTGCGGCTGGAAGCAAACCGACAGCTCTTGATTCTCCAGGGCGTGGCGCAGGCTGTTTTCCAGTGATATGCGCACAAAGGCGTCGGAGCCCATCGAGGCGTTGAACAGCTGGTAGCCGTTTTTGTTGGCGCCTTTCACGCGGTACATGGCAAAATCAGCTTTCTTGACCAGAGACTCGGTGTCGCCGCCATCGAATGGGAAAATACTGACCCCGACGCTGCAGGTGACGGTGATCCCGACTCCGCCCAGGTGAAATGGCCGTGAGAACAGGTGCACGACTTTCTGCGCCGCCTTGGCGACGTCGTCGGCGCTTTCCACGCCCTTGAGCAGGATGGTAAATTCGTCTCCGCCGAGCCGGGCGATGGTGTCGCTCTCGCGCATGTTGCGGCGCAAACGGCTGGCAACTTCCTGCAACAGGCTGTCGCCGGCGCTGTGCCCGAGCCGGTCGTTGATATTCTTGAATCCATCGAGATCGAGAAACAGGACGGCAACCAACCCCTTGTAGCGCTTGGAATGTACCAGCGCCTGTTCGACGCGGTCGTAAAACAGCAGGCGATTCGGCAAATTGGTAAGAACGTCGTGGTAGGCAAGGTGCTGTTCCACCTCTCTGGCCTTTTCGATCTGGACGAGCAGCCGTTGCCGTTCAATCGAGTAGCAGATGGAGCGCATGAGCAGGTCGCCGTCGAAGCGCCCCTTGACCAGGTAATCCTGGGCGCCCTGTTTCATCGCCCGGATAGCCATTTTCTCGTCGTCGTTGCCGGTGAGCAGCACGATTGGAATGACGGAATTCTGCTCCTGCATGCAGGAAAATGTTGAAATTCCCTGACTGTCTGGCAGCGACAGATCCAGCAGGACGATATCGAAGCGGTCTTCCTCGAGGGAGGAGAGGGCATCGGCTAGACTGAAGACCACAACCAGTTCGACTTCGGGTGCTTGCGTTTCGTCGAGAAATGCTCTTACCAGCGCCGCATCTCCGGCGTTATCCTCCACCAGCAGGGCCTTGATCTTGTCAGTCATGCAGGATTCCTATTTTGAGGGTAAAGTTGCTGTGCCAAACCAGAATTCCTGCACCGAGCGCATTACGGTCAGGAATTGTTCAAAGTCGACCGGCTTTGTGATAAAACTGTTTGCCCGCAGCCGGTACGTTTCCTGTATATCCGTTCCGGCGTTCGAGGTGGTCAGGATGATGACGGGAATTTGCTGCAGGTCCGGGCTCTGCTTTATTTCGTGCAGGACTTCGCGCCCATTTTTCTTTGGCAGATTGAGGTCGAGCAAGATGAGGTCGGGACGTTCGGCCGCGTGGAAGGGTGCTTGCCTGTGCAGGTAGGCGAGGGCCTCAACGCCGTCGCGCACCACTTTCAGGGCTGCCGCCGCGCCTGTTTCCTGCAATGCTTCTCTTGCCAGCCGAACATCGCCCGGGTT
>CAZTNL010000237.1:0-5515 GCA_964614885.1 uncultured Calditrichaceae bacterium
TTTCTTTTCAGGGGAGACCTGGCTGGCGCAATCGGAGGCGACGGATGGCCATGGCGCCAACTAGGGCGCTATGCGCCTGGAAAAGCACGATGGAAGAATAACCGAAGAACCAACATTTCTCACTTCGGGAGTACGTCATTCTGAGCGCGAAATGATAAATGTGTTCCTTTACGCAACCGTTTATGGCGTGAAGAATCTCCTAAGGCAAGGCAGATTCTTCGCACATAGGATTTGGTGCAAAAAATAAAGACTGTGCGTTTTGTGCTCAGAATGACACTAAGTGGTTGTTTAGATAATAGATACGCAAGTGAGAAATGTGAGTCATTTACTAATAAGAGGGAGTCTCCCATGAAACGAATCAAGAATCTCACCCTGTCGCTTCCGGGAACGTGTCCACTTCGACGGCGATGAGCCTGACCAAGCTCAACAAGGTCAGCAACGTCTGCCTTCCTCTGAACACAAGCCAGACCCACTTTGCAGGGTCTGGCTTTTCTTGTTTTGGCGCGCTGGAGCCCTGCTCCAGTATAGTTGACAGAAGGCACGTGCCTTTACCGCGCCGCAGAATGGCTGCCAGATTTTCAAGAAATAGTCCGGAGTTGACGATAGATTACTTTGGTACGACACGGTTGAGCCAATCAAAATCTGAGGTTTGAACGGAAGTGTTTGTCGGAAGAGAAGTCGAGCTGAAGCAGCTTCGGGAGCTGCAACGCCAGGCCACGGCCGGCCGCGGCCGGCTGGCGCTGGTCTCGGGCGAAGCCGGTATTGGCAAAAGCAGTCTTGTCCGGCATTTCTGCGCGGAAGCCTCGGTTTCCGGGGTCAGGATCCTGTCGGAGACCTTCAAACACTTTCAGACACATACGCCCTACCGGCCGTTTATCCGTCTCATCGAACAAAACGCCACCGCAGCCGAAGGGTTGGGCTTGCCGCGCTCGATGCAGGACGCGACCGACCAGCCCGGTGCCGAAGAAGCCGCCGGGCTGGGGCTTGCCGGGATCTATTCGCTGCAGGCAGAGCACGGGTTGGTGCAGCAAAAGTTGCTTGCGGAAATACAGCAGATGGAGGCCAGGACGCCGCTCATTATTCAGCTGAACGAGGCGCACCTGGCGCCGCTTACCGCCTGGAAATTCATTCATTATCTCGGCGAGCGTCTCAGCCAAAGCCGCATCCTGATGATCGTTAGCCTGCGCCAGGACGGGAATGCGACCGGCGGAACCCCGCTTCCGGTTTACGCCGATATTCTGCAGAGAATGAACCGTGAAGGTTTGTTCGACCGCCTGAATTTGCAGCGCTTCGACGACAATGACCTGCGCAAACTCATGCACGCGATGTTTCCATTTCGCGATTTTTCCGGCGATTTCTTCCGTCTGGTCGGCGAAATCAGCGGCGGCATTCCAGGAAACGCCGTTCATTGTTTGCACCAGTGTATGGAGGCCGGCGTGGTGTTCGAACGCAGGGGAGTCTGGTTCAGCAGGGAAGGAGTAAGTCGCCAGGAAATCCTGGATTTGACCGGCGATAAATCGCAGCGGGAGGAGGCCGATAAGCTTCTGGCCGGACTCGATGCCCGCGTTACCGAACTGGTCGAGTTTGCCGCCCTGATGAAAGAGCCATTCAGCCACCACTTGCTGGCGGCTGCGGTCTGCCGGTCGCGGCCGAAGGTGCTCAAGGAGTTACTTTTTCTTTGCGACCACAAGCTCCTGCTCCAGGTGGATGAGAACCGGTATCAATTCAGACAGCCGGAGGTTCGGGAGGCGCTGAGGGAACGATGCCCGGAGGCGGTGCGGTTGCAGCGTCACCGGTCCATCGCCGAACGAGTGGAAGCCACCGAGGACTGCGACCCGGGTGAAAAACTATACGCGCTGGCGCATCACTATTCGAAAACTGGGGAGAAACGGAACGCCTTCCGCTATCTGCGCCGGGCCGGCGAACTCGCTCTGGAGAATTTCGCTTTTATGGAAGCCCGCTCTCTCCTGATGCAGGCGCTGACCTTTCACGCGTCGCGCGGTGAGGAAAAGCACCCGCAGGACGTAGCGCAGGTTTTTGTCTGGGTCGCGTGGCTCGATCGGATTCTCGGTTCCTGGAAAGACAGCATCGAGCATGCGGAGGAGGCGCTGAAATGGCTGGGGGAAAGCGGAAGCGGCCAGTTGCGGAATCAGGTGCTCATGCAAGAGGGCTTCACCTACTTCAGGCTGAACGAGTGGAAAAAAGCAGAGGCATGCTTCGAGAAGTGTCTGTCGGACAAGGAAAATCTCAGCCGGCTCGATCAGGCGATGGCTGAATACGGGCTCGGCAACATCAACTTCGAGCTGGCGAACTACCAGGCATCCTACGAATATTATGAGCACGTGCTCGAGCTTGCCGAAAGCCTGCAGGCAAAGCAGTTGATGGCCAACGTTTACAACAACCTCGGCGCGCTCGAGAACATCCGCAGTCACCGCATGCGCGCCATTGCGCTGTACAGCCGCAGCATTCCGCTTTTCAAGAGTCTCGGTGACAACTTCGGTCTTGCACGCATCTATCACAATCTCGGCATGACCCACGCGGATGATGAAAACTGGCAACAGGCCAACGACTTTTATGGCCAGAGCTTGCTTTTTTCCGACATCATGGGACTCGTGCCGCTGAAATCGATTACCTTTCTGAATCGCGCCCTCGCCCTGGCCCGACTGGAGAAGTTCAATGAGGCGCGCGAGTACAACTACAAGGCGTACCGGATTCTGGAACGCCTGAACGACGACCTGGGCATTGCCGAGTATCACAAGGTTCAGGGGATCATCGAGCGCGAACAGGGCGACTGGGCAAAAGCGCGCGTACATCTGGAAAAGGCGTTGAAGCGGTTTGACGCCAAGGAAAACAAGCTGGGCCTGGCCGAATCGGCCTACGAAATGGGTGTGCTCGCTTTGGCGCAAAACTGTACCGAGGTGGCCGTCACCTGGTTCGGCAAGGCGCTCGAACGCTACCGCGAATTGGAGAATCCACAGAAAGTTAAACTTATTGAAGAGCAAATCGCCGGGCTGGAGGAAACTGCCAGCACGAGCGTGAAGGAATGATGAATACCGACAGTGGAAAAGCCATCCGGGCATGCCTGAAACGCATGTCCGATATCGTCCGCCTGAACGCGACCACATCGCAACTGGAGCGGAGCCGCAGCATTTGTGCCGTCGCCCGGATCGTGCGCAAGCTCGACGCGCAGGAATTGCCGGAGCAGCGCATTTCGGCCAGCGACCTGGAAAGCGATTCGCTGGAGAAAGTGACCTACTACATCGACCTCGCCCTGAAGACTTTTCAGAGTATCGGCGCAGCCGATCTCGATGAGGTGCAGCAGGCAAATTTCCTGTTCGCGTTGAGTCAGACCTACGAGAATCTCGGCAATTACGGCGCGGCGATTACCAATTACAAGATGGCCCTGCAGCTAAGCGAGAAACAACAGGAGCCGTCTCTTGGCGCCAAGATCAAGTACCGGATGGGCCGCATCTACTCGGAACGGGGAGATTGGCAACGCGCCACGGAACATCTGACCGAAGCGAGCCGCCAGCTGGAATCGACCGGCAATCCCGGAGAGGCTGCCCTGGCTCAGATTGAAATCGCGAAAATTTCCTACCGGAAGGGGCGCTACCTCGATGCTCGGCGCACGTTCGAGCAGGCGCTTGAAATCACCGATCGCGTCGGAAACGTTGGCGGCCGCGCGGTTATCAGCAACCACCTTGGGGTCATCCGTCGCATGGAGGGGGAGTATGAGCTGGCCGCCACGCATTTCCACGAAGCGCTTATCGAGTTCCAAAGCATACAGGATGACACCGGCGCCGCCGAGAGCATGAATAATCTGGGTTCTGTTCATTTGCAGAAACAGGAGTTCAGGCAGGCGATCGACTACTTCGAGCGGGCCCTGCAACTTTGCCAGTCGACCGGCAATTTCCCGCTGCTGCCGTTTATTTACACAAATCGTGCTGAGTTTTACAGCCGGACCGGCGACTACGCCATGGCGGCCAATACCTGCGGCCGGGCGCTCGAGTATTTTGTCAAACTCAAGAATCCCATAGGCATCGCCAGAATCAATATGGTCTTCGGCCGTATCTTCTGGAAATCCGGCGATCTCAGAACGGCGGAGCCTTTTTATCGCGAAAGCATTCTGCTGTACGAGACCTTTGACATCCCGCTCGGTCTGGCCAACTGTCACAGAGAGTTTGCCACCGTGCTGGCTGAAACCGGCCGGATGCCTGAATCGGTGGAGCACGATGACAAAGCGGAAGAAATTTACCGCAAGCTGCATATGCAGAACCGGGATTTGGTGGCATTTTTTCAGGAAACCACCGGCGGAAAAACCGGTGTAGAGGGAGAGGCGCAGACAACGGAAGTTGATTTGTAGAGGCGTATCGTGGCCGGTTCACTGAAAAAGATTAAACACTACAACCTTTGCGAGGAGATCGGCAGCGGCGGCATGGGCGTCGTTTACAAAGCCTTTGATACGGTTTTGGAACGCGATGTCGCCATCAAGATTATGCATCGTCATCTCCTGGAGGACGAGAAGTCCGACGCCCGTTTCATGCGCGAGGCGCGTACCGTGGCACGGCTGGTTCATCCGAACATCGTCACCATCCATGAGGTCGGAAAAGTGCGCCGTGGCCGGTACATCGTTATGGAATACGTCGACGGCGTGTCGCTGACGCAGCTTCTCGCCGAAGACTCCGCACTGCCGGTCGAACGCGCCGTGGAAATGGCGAAACAGCTCCTCGGCGGACTGAACTACGCCCACGAAAACAAGGTCCTGCACCGTGATATCAAGGCCGAGAACATTCTGATCACCTCTGACGGCCGCATCAAGATTCTTGATTTTGGCATCGCCAAGGTCGTTTCAAAGAAAGGCCTCACCGTCGAAGGCGATCTGCTGGGAACGGTCGAGTACATGGCGCCGGAACAATTGCTGGGCGAGGCTATCGACCAGCGCTGCGATATTTTTGCTGCCGGTGTCGTCTTCTACCAGATGCTGACAAACAGACTGCCGTTTATCAGCGAGACGCCAGCGGCCATTCTCTACAAAGAACTCAACGAAGACCCGGCGCCGCCCTCTTTTTATAACCGAGAAGTGAGCAGCGATCTCGACGAGGTCGTACTCAGAGCCATTCATCGCGATCGCGACGCGCGCTGGGAGTCCGCGGCCGCTTTTTCCTCGGCTTTGCGCGAGCTGGAAACCGCCGCCTCTGCCGGAAAGAGCGAGCCGGCGGTGACCGAAAGATCAGGCGGAGTCCCCGAAGACGACCAGGCCGCAATCGGCCAGAAGGCGGAGGCTCCTGTATTTATCGGACGGGAGCACGAACTCAGGGCGCTGACCAGCCTGTTCCGGCACGCTTCACGGGGGCACGGACAAACCGCCATCATCATGGGCGAGGCCGGCGTGGGAAAGAGTACGCTGGCGAACCGCTTCAGGAACTACGTTCGGGCCAGCCAGGCGTGGGTGCTGTACGGCGCCTGTCTCTACCAGGAAGGAATGGACGCCTACCTGCCGTATATCGACGCCCTG
>CAZTNL010000238.1:0-5500 GCA_964614885.1 uncultured Calditrichaceae bacterium
GGAGGAGTACATCATCGGGGGCGAGCGCGGCATCCGTGTCTCCGATCGAGGCGTGGCGCTCATCAACGCCTGGTTCATCGATGACATCGAGGCGGAGATGAGCTTTCTCCAGCATATCAACCACAAGGCGAGCCAGGTTGCCGCGGTCGTCTTCGCGACTGACAAGGGCAAGATGGTCGGCAGCAACTACGGCTCCCAGGCCGCCTTCGTCTCCAAAAGCGGCAAGGCGACCAGGTGGATCTCTTCGCGCTTCATATCGAAGAGACTACGGGAGACCCAGGCGTTCATCACCATGTTGGAGTGGGTCAGTTCGGCGCCTTTCGGTTTGCCGGTGGTGCCCGAGGTGTACAGAATCACAGCCGGATCCTCCGGCGCCCGAGCCTCTGTCGCGAAGGTGCCGCTCTCAGATGCCATCATCTGCACGAGCGTCTGCACGCCATCGATGGCCGCCGGCGCAGCCGGGTCGGGCGTCAGCATCCAGAAATGCCTGCAGGCGTCGACCTGCTTAAAGGCGGCCCAGCACTCCTGCCCCATCGGCAACTGCTCCGTTCCCTGGAAGCACACGTAGGCCGCGGCCCCGCTGTCCTGCAGATGGTAGGCAATCTCCCGGCGTTTGAAAAGCACATTGAGCGGCACGACGACACCGCCAGCCTTTAGAATGCCAAAATAGACGATTGCAAAGTAGGGCAGGTTGGGACTGCTCAGAGCCACACGGTCTCCAGGGCCGATGCCGGCGCGTTTCAGACCTGCAGCCACCTTGTTTGCGGCGCCGTCAATCTCTGCGTAAGAAAACTTCTTCGGACCAAAGACAACGGCCGTTTTGCCGGGACATGTCCGGGTGCTGGATTCGAGGAGGGTCGCAAGGTTCAACATGATCAGACTTCCATTTTAAACGCGTTAGACACCAAAAAGAGATTCACACGAGTACGGCAAGCAGCCAGAAATGGCAGGATAAGAACACCTGAAAATAGCAACTCCATCCGGAATTTTCAACCGGAAAACTCCATTCGCACCAGAATCCTGTAGATCGCGACCGCGCAAATTGCTGCAACCGTCAGCATGAAGGCTGCGGCTGAATACTGGTGAAACAGAAACTTTCCGAACCCGAACAGGCTCAGCAACACCGTGGCGCAACCCAGCACCCAACTCAGGAAGAGTGTGGGATATCCGGAGTCGCTCTGAACTCCCGGCAGCCGGGTGGCGACGCGCTGCCAGCCGGGCCCTCCGGGATGCACGCGCTTATAGAAGGAAAGGAGTTTTTCGTCGCTGGTCGGGGCGGTCAGCGCGGTCACGACCAGCCAGACCAGCGTAGACCAAATGACGATCACGATGAGCGTCGTCTCGAAATCCGCGTGATATCGGAATTTCAGAAATGGATAGACCGCATACGGCGCCAGCATGGCGGAAATCTCCGACCAGGCGTTTATGCGCCACCAGAACCAGCGCAGAATCAGCACCAGTCCGATGCCGCCGCTGCAAGCGAGAATAAACTTCCAGGCATCGCTGATTCGGTCGAACTGGGTGGTCGCCACAATGGATAGAATCACCAGCAGGACGTTGGTCCAGCGCGAAACCGAGACGTAATATTTCTCGCCGGCGCCTGGTTTGACGAACGGCCGGAACAAATCGTTCACGATGTAGGACGTGCCCCAGACCGTCTGCGTCGAAATCGTGGACATGTACGCTGCCAGAAATGCGGCCATGAGCAGGCCGACCGCCCCGGCCGGCAGCAGGTCGCGAATCACCATGACGTAGGTCGCGCCGCGATCGGGTTCGTTCGGATACATCACGAGCGTGGCCAGGGCGACAAGAATCCACGGCCAGGGACGCAGCGCATAATGCGCCACCTGAAACCAGAGCGTCGCAAGCAAAGAATGCCTTTCGTCTTTCGCTGACATCATTCGCTGCGCCACATACCCGCCGCCGCCCGGTTCGGCGCCCGGGTACCAGCTCGCCCACCACTGCACGCCAAGATAGGCGATGACCGCGGTCAAAGTCAACTTGAGCACGCCCGCGCCTGCGGCGGGTTCGGCACTGCCAAAGTCCGGGATAAAATCGAACACCCACCTGGCGCCGGCCAATCCCTGCTGCAGCCCGCTGATGCCCCCGACGTGCCGCACCGCCACCACAGCCAGTAAAATGCTTCCGCCCATGGCGATGAAAAACTGAAAAAAGTCCGTGAGCGCAACGCCCCAAAGCCCGGAGAGAGACGAGTACCCGGCCACGATGAGCATCAGCAACCCCACGTAAATAAGGTGGGAGCTGAAGGCCATTCCCGCCAGCCGAATTTCGCTGCGGCCGAAGAAGGTCAAGTCGGGAAACATGACGCTCAGCACCTTGACCATCGCCAGGTTCACCCAGGCGATGACGATCATGTTCATGAAGAGGCCGACGTACAAAGCGCGAAACCCGCGCAGAAACCTGGCCGCTTTGCCGGAGTAGCGAATGTCCACAAACTCCGCGTCGGTCAAAATGCCCGCCCGCCGCCAGAGTTTTGCGAAAAAGAAGACCGTCAGCATGCCGCCGAAGAGCATGTTCCACCACAGCCAATTCCCGGCGATGCCGTTCTGCCCGACCAATTCCGTGACCGCCAGCGGTGTATCGGCCGCGAAAGTGGTCGCAACCATACTCGTGCCGGCAATATACCACGGCAATTTGCGGCCGCTGAGGAAAAAATCACCGGTGCTCTGGCCCGCGCGTCGCGCGAGAAGCACGCCGACCACGACGCTGACGATGAGGTAGGCAAGAATGATGCTCCAGTCCAGCGAAGTCAGAATCATACGATGTCTCCTTCCACAGATTTTTCGAGCTCCCGCGCCTCGGCCAGAAACTCAGGGACGGACATTTCACGAAAAAACAGCAGGCCGTGGCAGGAGCGCAGTCGCGGGTCCGGGTTCTGGTAGAAAAAATCCTTCCCCAGCAGCAACTGGATCTCCCTGAGCTGCTCCACCCAAATGTGGCTGGTGAGCTCGCTGAATCTGCCGTCGAGTTGGTAGCTGGGAAAGGAAGCATCTACCTGGCTGAGATAGCAGTTGCTGAAGGACTGCTCGAGCACAGCGAGCGCCTCGAGCGACACGGGGACCATGACGTTGGCCTGCCACGGCTGGAATCGATGCCAGACGTTGCGGTAGCCCCAAATGCGCAGCGACCCGAGATCCGCATCCTGCTGCCATTCGCGCACGGCTGCGGCGATCGCCTGCAATACTTTGTAGTGCGTGTCCGGTCCGCTGCCCTCGGGGTCGAGCGCCAGGCTGATCACTGTCGGGTTGATCTCCTTCAGCATTTCGCGGATCGGAACGACATCGCGGTCGCGCTCCGGGGATTCGGTGAAAATGTCTCCGGTGTAAAACCCGAGCCGCAAGTGCCTGACATGCTCGGGCTGAATTCCGAAATGGGCCCAGACCAGCTCTTCTTCAAATTCGCGAATCATGCCTTTGAGGCGTTGAATTTCCGGCGGATTCTTTTCGCCGTCGTAGCTGCGCTCAAGCAAGGTCAAAATTTCAAGTATCTGCTTCCGCAGAGTCTTGCCGCTCTTCACCGCGTAAATGTCGACGATGGCGCGAATAAGGCGGTGACAAAGACCGCGCCTGCGTTCGTGCGGCTCGCCGGAAGCGACCTTGTTCAAATAGTGGTAAACATCCTTGGTCCATTTGTATTTGTAGCCTGAGCGGAAAAAATTCGGGTAGGCGACCATCTCGATATGGCCGGCGTCGAGAAACGCGAGAGCGTCCCCCAAGGCGTCCTTGACAAAGCGGTTGGTCACGGCGGTAAACCCGGAGGTCAGAATAGCAAAATCGAGCGCGTTTTCTCGACAGCTAAGCTGCCGCGTTATCTGGGGCAGCAGGCCGAGCATGATATCGTCGTGGTGCGGACCGGTGTGCAGAAACCGCTGTCCCGCTTCCGTCCGCAGGCCACGTTCGATTTTTTGTTTTATCGAATCGATCGCCGAGGCTACGACGCGCTCTCCCGCACCCGGAATCAGGCGACAGAAGTCGTCTGCCCGCAAATCCTCTGCCGTAACCCGGCTGCCGAACTTGTTCAGCCTTTGGCAAAGAGAAATGATGGCGCTCTCCGACTTCCGCTGATTCCACTCGCCATGACGGTAGTAGGCGTCGATGTTCTCGGTCAATCGGCACGCCGCCCCACGCGTGAGATAAAACCGGCTGTTCCCGACTTTTTGCAAAGCCGTCGCCGGGTAGAGATTTGACGGGGGCATTTCGAGCGCATTCTTAACCACTTCCGCTTTTGCCTCGCCCGCCGCGAAAATAATGGCGACAACTTCAGGATTGTACGTGATCGTTTCAAGGCCAATCGTAATCACCAGGCGGTTCCGCGATACTTCGATGCCGCCCAGGTCAGAGGCGGCCACAGCCTGCGTTTCGAAGTTCGTTTCAGTCAGCCGCGTCGTGGAATGGTGGTCGGATCCCCTGGTGTTGAAAGCGATGTGGCCGTCCGGTCCGATGCCGCCGAGAAAAAAACCGATGCCGCCTTTCTCTCTAATTCGAGATTCGTATCCCGCGCACCAGTCGTCGATCATGAAGATCGACTGCTGTTGCATTCGCTCAAAGGCAGTCCTGCACTCCCGGTAGCGCAGGGACAAATCCACCCGGCAATCTGGAAAAACTTCGATAAAGCGCCTGCCGCCGGCGAGAGGAATCGTGTCGCAATTGATCAGCAACGCCTTCTCCGGGTCGAGCCCAAGGTCTTTGATATAGAAATTGCTGACGTAGTAGTGGAAGCTGTTGTGCTGCCCGGCGCTGATCGGGTAAAACTCATCGATCTGAACGAAATGCAGACCGCTCAAATCAGGACGCTTGCTTCCCCGCAACGCGTATTTCCCGCGGATTGCCGCTCCTTTTGCATCGAACCAGTGCCGCAAAAGAAAGCTGGTCCATCTTATGAAATACTCCGGTGTTTTGCCCGTCGGCAAGCTGACCACGCCCTCGGGGTGTTCGATGCTCCATTCAAGAAAACGCAAAGCTGTCAGCAAACCCAGCAGCGGGAAATTATCAACCGTGACATGTCTGGCGCCGGTTCGTTCGCCGGTCCGCATTGACTGCATACCAAAAGCCTGCTCGACTGCGCTCATGCCAAAACGCTCCATACTCAATTCTGGATGTGGTGAGAAAGCGCGACGGGTCGCGTGCGGACTACGATAACGATCACGTGGCAAATATTCAAGCGCTTTGTTTACGCCGGCCCGGAGCGATTTGCGCCACAGGAAATCCCCGGCCTGGTCGGATAGCGAACGCGAAGCAGGACAGGCCAGTGAGCTCCACAGATTGGGAAAGCGTTCCCGAGCGTGCAAAAACGCCGGGCGCTTCGTGCAAGTTATTGCATAAAACGTACAAATCCGAAAACCGCCACAGGCTTATTACCTACAGTTAATAAATAAGATAGGCTGCATAGGCATACCACTTGGTATAAATCTTGCCGAAACCCGACCATTCCTCAATACCAGTCAAATTATTTCCAAAAATCGGAAACCCAACTACGGTGT
>CAZTNL010000239.1:0-5496 GCA_964614885.1 uncultured Calditrichaceae bacterium
AATTTCAAAACGAGTCGGCTCCCTGGCCACAGGCTCTATTTTCTCGGGCTGAACCCACAGGACGGACCGCTCGCTGATGAGGTTCTGCGCCGTCGTCTGGCTGCGATTTTTGACGGTGAGGACATCGCCGGCCTCGTTTCCGAAGCCGAGTGCACCGGCGCGGACGGTCTGTTTCTGACTGAAGGCCTGAGGGTCAAAATGAGGATGCCGCCGCGGGCGCAGGCGGGAAGTCGGGCAGCGCTCAGGGTCGCTTTTCTGCAGGGCGACGGAGTCGCGCGGCAGATTGCCGAGCGCGTGGTGGCGGTTGCCGCCCAGGCCGGAATCCGGACATCGCCGCCCGTGCCTGTTGCCGCCGGCCGCCTGCACGGCGTGCGCCGGCGCGGCGCCTACGATGTGCTCGTCGATTCCTGCACGCCGCTTTTTGCCACACCTGCGTTCGATTTGCTCGACTTGCTCGACCGGGGCTATGCGCTCGGCGCGCTAGCCGGGTCACAGGTCGTGTCTGATTTTCAGCGTTTTCCTGAGCGGACCGCTGAAGAGCTGGAAAGACGTTTGATCGAGGGCGGCGTTCTGATACCTCTTCTGCGGGCAAACGCCTACGTAGTTCTTCCGGCTGGGCTGCGAAACCAGAAGCTGCTTCCCGGCATGCTCGATTTGAGCCGGGCGTGGGTGCCGAAATGACGCCCAACGCGCCGGGGAGAATTCGTTGGTCTATTTCCACTCGTTTCGCTTTGGTTTTCGCCGGGTTGGTTTTGCTCACGCTATTCGGCGTTGTCCTGGCCTTGCGCCAAACCGTCATTACCGCTTTCACCGAACAGTACCGGCGCACGCTGAAGACGGATTTGGATGCGGTGCGCGCCGGGCTCGAACGCGAGCGCGAAGATATCCGCGAGCAATTGCGCCGGCTGGCCTCGACCATGAGCGGCGACTATGAATTCAGGCTAAACTTACTCGTTCGCAAAAAGACGAACTCTCCGGCGGTTGTTCGTTACGCTGCCAATCATTTGAGAACGATGGATTTGGACGTGCTGGAAATTGCAGATTCCAGAGGCGTTGTGCTGAGCTCCGGTCACGATCCGTACAGTTTCGGGAAGAAGCGCAAATGGTTGATCCGCGATGCGGTCATGCGGGATTCGGTGGCATTGAGCGTCTTCGAGCAATCGGGACGGTCGTTCGTTTGCCTGTCTGCTGTCGATTCGGTCCGGCTCGCGAACACCATTTTCTATCTGGTCGGCGGGCGGATCATTAATCCGCTTTTTCTGGAGGCAATGGCCGGGCGCGCTTCCGGGACGTTGCTCGCGGTCTTGCCTGATACCGTCTTTATCTCGGATCCTGCCGGGCTCAGCGAAACCCTGCCGGAGGAGGTGTTCAGGACCGGGGAAACAACCGATCTTGCGCCCCTGCTCGAGGATTACAATGTGGGGCGACTGAGCGTGCCACTTGTTCGAAACGGGAAAAATGCGGTAGCGTGGATTGTTTTGCTGCACTCTCGAACAGCTCTTGGCAGCGTTCTCAGGGCGCTGAACCGGAACATGCTTTTGATTGCCTTCGCCGGCATGCTGGTTGCCATCATCCTCGGGGTGTGGGTGACGCGGACCCTCGCCCGGCCGTTGCGCCGGCTGGCGGAGGTCACCGGCACCCTGTCGCTCGACACCCTCGACGCCCGTTTCGATCTGGAGAGCAACGATGAAGTCGGCGTGCTGAATCGCGCGCTCGACAGTATGCAGACCCGCCTGCGCCAGAACCGGTTGCAGCTTGCGGCGGCCGAGACGAAGGCTGCGCTGGCGCAAATTGCGCGGCAAGTCAATCATGATATCAAGAACGGATTTGTGCCCATCCGCAACGTCATGCGCCATTGGCAGGAGGTGGCGGAGGAGGCGCCTGCCGAGTTGGTTCGCATTTTCAACGAGCGTAAGACATCGGTGCTTGACAGTCTGGCGTACCTCGAGGAGCTTGCCCGCGGCTACTCCCGGCTCAGGCCGGAACTGAACGTGTCCCGGGTCGACATCAATGAGCTTCTCGCTCGCCTGGTTGCGAGCTATAGCGGCATCGCCGGAACCGCGGTGCGTTTTACAACCGGCCTCGATTCGCGCCGTCCGGAAGTGCAGGCGGATCGCGTGCAACTGCAGCGCGCCTTCGAAAACATTCTCACCAATGCGGTAGAAGCCGTTGGCGGTTCCGGCCTGATTACCGTCGAAACCCGGGTTGCCAACGACCATGTTCAGATTAGTTTTACCGACGACGGTCCTGGAATTTCGGACGCGTTGCGTCCGCAGCTGTTTCAACCGCACGTATCGGGAAAACCCGGCGGCACCGGCCTCGGCCTGGCGACGGTCAAGAGTGTCGTGGTGGATTTGGGCGGACGCGTTGACGTTGAAAGCGAGCCGTCGGCCGGGGCAACGATTCGGCTGAGTTTGCCGCTATCTTCCACCTGAGAATTTTCCGATTCGGGCGCTGCTGCGACATTTGTCCTGACGGCACAGAATATTTGTTTGTCGGGATGCAACTCCGCACGTGCGCCGCCGCATCGCGGAGTGTCGCCGGTGCAGGGCGTGAGAGAAGACCGCTGATTCTAAGAGCAAACGAAATAGCGAAAACCGGCTCAAGCTTGCGGCTTCCGTGCTGGTTCTGCTTTTGACTTTGTCACTCCCGCTTCGTATTTTCCCCGGGCGCGCCGTTTCAGGATGGGGTACGCGTTTTTGTCTGCTATTCTGATGAACCAAGGACCAACGACAGGCAGGACAGATGCTCTTTTTTTCGGTTATCGCCGCGGGTATTATCGCGGTTTCCATGGCTTCGGTGCTGATCAAACTATGCGCTGCGCCGGCGATGGTCATCGCAGTGTACCGGCTGGCGCTGGCGGCGCTGTTTTTTGTCGCCGGCAGCGCGCTCAAGCGGCGCAACCACTTCGCGCGCCTCAGTCGCAGCGACCTGCTGTGGGCGGCGCTCTCCGGCCTGTTTCTGGCGCTGCATTTCGCCACCTGGATCACCTCGTTGGAATACACCTCGGTGGCGACTTCGGTGGTGCTGGTCGCCACTTCGCCGGTCTTTGTCGGCATCGGCGGCATGCTCTTCCTGAAAGAGCGGCCCGGAAAACTCCTCCTTGCAGGCATCGTTCTGACCATAGCAGGCAGCCTGGTGATCAGTTGGGCCGACTTTCTCGGCGGCCATTCTTCTGGAGTGGGAAATCTGCTGGCGTTGAGCGGCGCGGTGGCGGTGGCGGGCTACCTGCTGGTCGGCCGCAGGCTGCGCAAACACATGGACACGCTCTCCTACGTGACGGTGGTTTACAGCTTCGGCGCTGTGATCTTGCTCGTTTGGGCGCTGCTTTTCCGGTTGCCGCTGGCGGGGTACAGCCGCGAGGTCTATTTTCTCATGTTCCTGATCGCGTTCATCCCGCAGGTCATCGGCCACACCAGTTTCAACTGGGCGCTGCAGCACGTATCGGCGGCGACGGTTGCGGTGATCGCGCTCGGAGAACCGATCGGCGCGCCGATTCTGGCATTTTTTATTTTGGGCGAAAAAATTACTGCAATTCAGTTGCTTGGCGGTATGTTCATTCTAATCGGTGTGGTCTTCGCCTTGCGCGGTGAATTCAACGCCGGTGAATCGCTGCCGGGCGTCTGAGAAACGGACACGATGATGGAAATCGTTCTACTCGGAACCGGGGCGGCGACTCCGACGCTTCACCGCTGGCCGACGTCCACTGCGGTATTACTGGATGGCGAGATTCTGCTGTTCGATTGTGGTGAAGGCACTCAGGTCCAATTTCTGAAAGCGAAACTAAGACCCGGAAAACTCTCCCGGATTTTTATTTCGCATTTTCACGGTGACCATTTTTACGGTCTCATCGGCATTCTGACGAGTTTGCAGCTCGCCGGGCGGCAGACGCCGCTGTATTTGTATGGCCCGGCCGGGTTGCGCGAGCACATCCGGCAGATGCGGGCGCTGTCGCAGTTTCGCCCGGGTTATGAACTGCACATTTCGGAAATCGAGCCGTCGGCCACGGGAAAAACCTGGGAGATGGAGGGGTATACGGTCGCGGCCAGGCCGCTGCGGCACCGCATTTTTACCGCTGGGTTCAGGCTCGAAGAAAATTCGCGGCCGGGCAAATTCGATGTGGAAAAGGCTGTGGCGCTCGGGGTTCCCGACGGGCCGCTGCGCCGCCGGTTGCAGGCGGGCGAAAGCATCGAGATTGCAGGTGGCCGGCGCGTTTCGCCCGGGGAAATCATCGGGCCGTCCAGGCCGGGCAGAAAGCTTGCCATTTGTCTCGACACCGCGCCCTGCGGGAACGCAGTGGCGCTCGCAAAGGACGTCGACGTGCTGATCCACGACGGAACGTTTGCCGGCGGCATGGAGGAGCGCGCTGCCGAGACCGGGCACTCGACTGTGGCGCAAGCTGCGCAGGTTGCCAGAGATGCCGGCGCCGCCCGCTTGATTGTGACGCACATCAGTGCCCGCTATGGCGCCGGGGATGAGGCGGCTTTGCTGGAGGAGGCCCGGACGATTTTCCCGAACGCCGGGATTGCGGCGGATTTGATGCGCGTGACAGTCGCGCCGGGGATAGCAGGTATTTGAAAGGTAAGCGGTTTACATACAACGAAAACGAACGGCATGCCGGCGAACGGTCATTGCCAACCGGGGGAGAGTTATGGAAAGATTTATCGAATTCGACGACGGAGTCTCAGTAGAGCAACTCAAGGAAGCCGTGGCGGCCAACGGCGCGGACATTCTCATTTTGCGCTTCTCAAAGCTGACCGGCGCGCTGAAGATACGAGTTCCCGACAAGCTGAGCAAGCGTGAGATTCGGCGGGCATTTGCACCGCACAAGGTCAGAAAAATCTACACCGATTTCCCACTGCAAAAGATGCCGAAGTCGCCGCCATCCGCAAACTCTTTGGCGACGGATAAACGCGGATAGGCGCTAGTGCAACAGTACGGGCCAGGCCGCTAAGAGCGCAGTCGTAGATCGTCGTCGGCCGCAGCCGTTTGGCTCTCGAATGCGGTGCACGCAACGGTCAGCGCAAACCTGAAACCTGCTTGACTTTCGCCGCCGGTTTTCCTATTTTCGACATCCTTTTGAACGAGTGGTACCATTTATGAAGTCATTTTATCTGGTAGCTCCGGGCTGCCTGGAAATGCGCGAAACGCCGGTTCCGGAGCCGGAAGACGGCGAGGTCGTTGTCAAGATCGAGCGCGCTTTGACGTGCGGCACGGATTTGAAAGCGTTTCGCCGCGGCCATCCCAAAATGCCGATGCCCACGCCTTTCGGACATGAATTTGCCGGAATTATCGCCGCCGCGCGCGGCAGCGTGAACGGCTACCGCGAGGGCGATGCGATCATGAGCGTGCACACCGCGCCCTGCGGCCATTGCTACTACTGCCGGCGCCAGCTCGAAAATCTGTGTCCCGCCACCATGAGCAGCATGGTCATGGGCGCCTACGCCGAGTACATCAAGGTGCCGCAGCGGGTGGTACAGGTCAATTCATTTCACA
>CAZTNL010000240.1:0-5495 GCA_964614885.1 uncultured Calditrichaceae bacterium
GCTCGGTGCGAAGACGATCTATATTACCTGTACCCCGCGCGAGAATTTGAAGGAAGCGGTGGATGTCGCGATTTGCCCGGTGGTCGGCCCGGAGGTGGTGATGGGCTCCACCCGCATGAAAGCCGGCACGGCCACGAAAATGGTGCTGAATATGATGACCACGGCATCGATGATCCGGCTCGGAAAGGTGTACGAGAACATGATGGTCGACCTGAAAATGACGTCGCAAAAGCTTGAGGAACGCTCCAGGCGCACCATCATGATCGTCACCGGTCTCGGTTATAACGAGGCGTCGGCCCTGCTCGGGAAGGCGGGCGGCCATGTCAAAACCGCGTTGGTGATGTTTCTCGCCGGAGTTGACGCCGGCGAAGCGAAACGGCGTCTGGAGAGAAGCGACGGATTCGTTCGGAGGGCCGTTGAAGAGGTCGGCGGCTGAGGGCGCCGGAGAGCGTCGTTCCCGCGTCAGGAGAGCGGGTTTTCAATTTCACAAAAGGCTTGACTGTTGACTGAATTCTTCTATATTTCACGCTTCGGCAACGTCTCGTTGCAGGCCACCTTAGCTCAGCTGGCCAGAGCAGCGCACTCGTAATGCGCAGGTCGTCGGTTCGAATCCGACAGGTGGCTCCAGAAAAACAGATGCATTCGAAAAAGGAAGAGGCCCGCGGAACCTGCCGCCGGGCCTTTTTTAGTACACCGAGGCCGCCCTGTGGGCAACCGGACCGGCCACCTGCGACCTGAGTGGCGACGAAAGGTTGCTTTTTTGTACGGGAATCGTTTTATTTTGTCAGAACGTCAAGGCTTACATAAGACACGGAGTGGAAAGATGGCGTCCGAGCAAGGAAGATCGTTTTGGCATACGTTGCGCGAGCAGGCTTCAACCTGGATGGGAACCCCGCACCAACTTTCGTTGACCTACGCGGGTTTGTCGGATGTGGGGCGCACGCGGTCCGAGAACCAGGACTGCTGGGGCGTTTTCCCACGGGATGAGCGCAGCCATTCCGAGCCCAAGGGACAGCTATTCGTCATCGCCGACGGGATGGGCGGGCACAGCCGCGGAGGCGAGGCGAGCAAGATCGCCGTGCATTATGTGCCCGAAGTGTACTTCGCCGACCCCGAAGAGAGCATCGAATCCAGTCTCCGGCGCGCCTTTGAGACCGCCAACGCCCGTATTGTCGAGCGCTGGCAGGACGGCGGGCTGTTCGAGCGCATGGGAACGACATGCTCGGCTCTTGTCCTTACCGATGATTCCGTCACCATCTGCCATGTTGGAGACAGCCGCATTTACCGCGTCAGAAAGGGTGAGATCGTGCAACTCACCGAAGACCACACGCATGTGGCCGAGCTGAAGCGGCGGGGGCTCATTACCGAAGACGAAGCCAAAGTGAACCCGCGGCGTTCGGAGCTGCTGCGAGCGGTCGGGGTTGAGAACGAGCTGGAAGTGGATATTGTGGCCGAGCCGGCCATGCGCGCTGGCGATGTTTTCGTTCTGTGCACGGACGGCCTCGCCGAGGTGACCACGGACGAGATCATGCGGATCGTCCTGGAAAAAGAGCCTGAACAAGCGTGCCGCGAACTCATCGATCTGGAGAACAGTCGCGGCGGCAACGACAACATTACAGTGCAGGTCATTCGGGTTGAGGCCGCGGCCAAATCTGCGGTCGCAGCCGGTGAGCCTGTGGCGGCTGACCAACTGAGTGTTCCGGCGGCAGCCTTTGCCCTGTTGCTCTTGGTCGCGGTCGCCGCCGGCGGGTTCTACTATCGCGCCGAAATCGGGGAAAAGATGCTGAGCCTCATGTTCTCCGAGCCATCCGGACAACCATCCACGCAGGCGTCGGTGGCGGGGACGGAAACGCAGGGCCGTTCCGACTCACTCAGCGCCTGGCTGAACGCTGCTGCCGGCGAGATGCAGAGTGACAGCTCGCTGGCGCTGCCGGATTCGGCCGGCCCGCCAAATCCGGACTCGGAGGCGAAGAACGTGGCGTCGTCCGTGCCGGAAAGACGTGATCTTTCACCGCCGGTCGTAATTCGGAACCGGGCGACATCGCGGAGAACGGCCAACAGCGTCCCGGTGCGCTCAAGAGATGTCACGACGCCCAACGATGTTGCAACTCAGTCCGCTTTCGCCGATTTTTCCGGCTGGCAATTCCCCGGACTCGTTCCCCAGCGGGATTATGCCGTTTCGCCGGCTGGTCTCGAGGTCAAGGAAACGGTCGGTGTGAAGAAAGCGATTTTCGGTGATGACCTGACCGATTTCGACTTCGATGTGACTATCCCGGACGCGCATAAACTGCGTAAAGGTCAGTTTGGTCTGTTCGTCGGTTACGAACGCGAGCGCGACGCAGAGAACTACCTCGAGGTGCATTTGAGACGCGACGGCCATTTTGTTCTGGTACGGCATTTTCGCAACAAACGCGAACTGTTGAGTGAGTTCGATTTGGCAGTCGACTGGCTGCGCCCGGGACCGCTACATCTGCGTTTGCGCTGTTCCGGAACCTGGCTGACGGTTTACGCCAATGGTAAGATCGTCAACGCCTGGCAGAACGGAAACCGGCGCATCGCCGGTAAAGTCGGGCTTCTGGTCGGCTCCGAGGTTGCCGCAACATTTTCGGATGTCAGGGTCGCGCCGGTGGGTGCACAGGCCCTCAAGTAAGTGCGGGCGCTATTGCTGGTAGCTGACTGCGTAGGTTAGCAGCTCATAGTCGGCGTGAGATTTCAGACGGCGCAGAATAGCGGTGCGGGTCACCGAGCTGCCGGCGGGCAGCGACTCAATTCTAACCACTGCTGTGTCGATATCCTTTTGAGCCTGTTTCGCTTTGACGGTCACAACAATGTCGTCGGCCGCGGCCTGGCCGGCGTTCTCGACCGTCAGAAGGACCGCAGGCAGATTGTCGACGCTGGTTTTCTGCTTTTGGCTGAGACGGACATTTCCGACTGCGTAGTCGACGGCACCGATTCCGCAGCCGCGCATCAGCAAGACCGCGACAACCAGTAAGGTGTATTTCATCGCAATGCTCTTCGTTGTTTTCAGACTAGCTACCGCACGGCGGATGTTTTTGGAGAGCTGGTGGGTGCGGTTTCCCGATTTGAAACAGCGGACATTCCGCAATGAAACGTTTTTTGCTTGTGTTTTTTGCCTAAATTGATTAAATGACTGCAATGTTGAACCGAATCACCTGCCGGGAATTGCTATGAAAAGGTTGTCCTGTTTTTGCCTGTTAGCCCTACTCTTCGTCCAGCCACAGCCGGCGCAGGCACAAAGCGCCGTTGGCTACGATTTCCTGCGGACTCTCGTGGGGGCGCGGCCGGCGGCCATGGGCGGCGCTTTCGTGGGCGTGAGCGGTGACATCCACAGTGTTGCCTACAATCCGGCGGGTTTGGCCGATATTCAGGAAAAACGCGGAACCGTTTCCTATCTGAACCACCTGCTGGACTTCAATTCCGGCTTTCTCGCTTACGCCCAGCCTCTGTCGGAGGGAACTGCCGCCATTTCGGTGAACTTCATTGACTTCGGTACTTTCGATCGACGAGGTGAGGGCAATGAGGACCTCGGTCAGTTTAGTTCGACTGGATTATCGGTTGCTTTCAGCTACGCGCGGGTTGTGATGCCCAGGCTGTCGCTCGGTGCAACCGCGAAGTACATTCGCTTCGACATAGATAGCTTTACCGCCTCCGCCGTTGCTTTTGACGGCGGCGTTGACTACCAGCGTCCGGACCTCAACCTGACCGTCGGCCTGGCGGTCACCAACCTCGGAACGACAACCAGCGCCTTTGTTGACAGCAAAGATGATTTGCCGACCACCGTTCAACTGGGCTTTTCGAAAACGCTCGAACACCTGCCGGTTACGATCAGCACTGCCTTGCTCAAAGTACGCGGTGATTCACCCGACTTCCGGGTCGGCGGCGAGATAACCGCTACCGAGCAGTTGCGCTTGCGTGTCGGGTACAACTCCGTAGGCCAGGACCAGAAAGTTGACACCAGCATGGACCGGCTCGCGGGCGTTTCTTTCGGGCTCGGTTTCAAAGTCAATAAATTCGACATCGACTATTCGCTTTCATCGTTCGGCGAGGTGGGAGCGCTCAACCGTTTCAGCCTGGTCGGGCGTTTTTAAGGGCCGCGCCGGCCCGATTGCGCCGTGGAGTAGCAAATGCCCAGGACGATCGTTATACTGGTGACGACGAGCTCAAAAGAAGAAGCACGGAAGTTGGCTGATGCGCTGCTGGAGGAGCGACTGATCGCGTGTGCCAATATTGTCGAAGGTATCCGGTCGTTGTTTCGCTGGCAGGAGTCCGTTTGCAATGAGGAGGAAAGTCTTCTGATCCTGAAAACCCTTGCCTGCAGACTTGAAGAGATTCAAACAAGAGTCGAGGAGTTGCATAGTTATGAAGTGCCGGAAATCATCGCGCTGCCGGTGATTGGCGGCTCCGAAGACTATCTGGATTGGGTAGCGCAGGAATCCGATCCGGCCACCAACGGTGCGAAAACCGCCTGAGGGCTAAACAAAAGAGCATTACTTGTCTATTCACGACCCACCGGCGAAGCGCGCTGGCGGGCGCCTTGTTCTGCAAATTTTGGCAGAATTCCGGCATGATTTTTAAATTGATAAGGAGATTGGAATGAACATTTACGTGGGCAACCTGTCAAGTGACGTCACCGAAGAAGATCTGAGAGAGGCGTTTGGAGCCTTCGGAGAGCTCTCCTCCGTCAGCCTGATCAAGGACAGGTTCAGCGGCGAATCAAGAGGCTTCGGTTTCGTCGAAATGCCTTCGAAGGACGAAGCGCAGGCAGCGATTGACGAGCTGAACGGCAAAGAGCTGAAGGGGAAAAATCTCAACGTCAACGAGGCGCGTCCGCGCACCGACGACCGGCGTGGCGGTGGAAAACAGGGTGGTGGTGGCAGGCGCTTCTAATTGCTCGTGGCAAGTCACGCTGCGTAGCTCAGAGCCAAACTGAAATCTGCATCAATACGCCACCGTCGAAGTGGCGTATTGATGCGTTCAGCTTTCCGCGATATCTTTGTCAAACCGGGATCGCTTTTCTGAAAGAAATCCGCACCGCATGTGGGGAGGCCCGGTGTGCTGCGTCCATGGAGGACGAATGAGGTCCGGTGAGCCAGGGCGATATAGCTCAGTTCAGGGCGTGGGCAGAGGTGCCGGCCTCAGCCAGACCTGTCGCGACACCGTAGATATCCTGCACCAGGTATTCTGCGTCAAGAGCTGCCCCCTACGCCGGAGTCCGGCCTCACGACAAGAATAGGCGTTTCCCCCTGCCTGCCTTGTCCTGCGCCGGGCGGCGGCACCAGCGCACAACCTTCAGCGATAACGCCCTGGAACAAGGCGGAGTTTCATTTCCGCGAAGCGCCCTCCTCCAAGACCACGCGGTGATTCCTCTCTCGCCGCGCGGCGGTGCGGACCACACTTATCCCTCCTGAAGCCGGTTCCCACTGCCAGGCTCAGTGACAGCACCCGGTGTGAAACACTAAACAATTTCAATATGT
>CAZTNL010000241.1:0-5458 GCA_964614885.1 uncultured Calditrichaceae bacterium
AGAATCGACTTGGACATTTCCCACATTTGCAGGAAGAAATAAATGCAGCCTATGAACGCAGCCGCCTGGACCAACCAGCGGTAGTTTATACTCATCGTGTATTCCCGGCAAGCGCGGGCGAATGCCGGCGCCAACCCGTTTCTTACGCACCTTTAGAGGTTGAGTATACTACATCCTGTACCTAAATGCAAGCGAAAACGAGCTGGCGCGAGACGCTTTCCGGGGGAAGATGGGCGCCGGTACGGCCTATTGCGTGTAAGCCGAAGAGGCGGCCGCCGCGGCGAAGAATTTTGTTTGCATTTGCCCTGAATCGTGCTACTTTTATCAAGCTCCTGGCCCCGATACTGGCGCCGGGTTCGTTAAAGACGTGCGTACCCAGAACGGACTGGAACCCAGGACGGTGAAAATGCCCCGAACGACAACCAACTCCCTGCCCCTGAAATCCCTGAAAGACATTGCCGACAGCGCCGGTGGAGCAGACCTCGGCGAGCTTCCCCAAATCGGCAAACGCATCCTCTCCTCGGCAGCGGAGCAGAAGCAGCTCGAAGCCGCCGATTGCGAACTTTGGCAGACGCTCGCTGCCAGCATCGGGCAGGCTGTTACACGGGAGGCTGACGATGAGGCGGTGGCGGCCGCACACGCTTTTCTGAACCTCGCCAGGCTGCCGGCTATCCAGCGTACAATTTACGCCGGTGGCCAGACTCGCTCGTGGTGTGACCAGCTCCTCACCCTCATCGACAAGACCAATTATACGCTGGCGCAACTCTTCATGCAGCGCGCCGAGCAATATGCCGAAAAGCCGCTCTTCCAGACAACCAGGGGCGGAAAGGTACAATCTCACAAGTGGAGCCATGTTCGCAACCGGATTTTCGCCATCGCGCGGTCGCTTCTCGGCGTTGAAGAAATGACCGGAACCCGGGTGCGGGCAGCCATTCTCTCGGAAAACAGTCTCGACATGGCCTGCATTGACCTGGCCTGTCTCCTCTGCGGCATTGTCGATGTGCCGGTTCCCGCAAACAGCACCGCTCATACCATCGGCTTCATTCTCGAGCACTCCCGCGCCACTCTGCTGTTCGTCTCCGGTCAAAAGCGTCTGGAGGAATTTCAAAAAATTCAGGCTAAACTAGCCCTGAGCCATGTGGTCACGCTCAACGTGGCGCATGCGGACGAGACCGAGTCTTTTCAGCCGTTTTCCGCATTCCTGAACCGCGGGCAGCAGGTCTCCGACGAGTCCGTCTTGCAGGCATTTGACCGCGTTCTCCTCGACGACCTGGCGACCATCATGTACACGTCCGGTACCACGGAAAAGCCCAAGGGCATCATGTTTTCGCAGCGCAGCCTCATCAGCAAGCGCTTTGCCCGGGCCATAGCCTTGCCGGAAATCGGCGACAGCGACAAATTCATCTGTTACCTGCCGCTGTTTCACACGTTTGGACGCTACTTCGAAATGGTCGGCTGCGTCTTCTGGGGCGCCACCTATGTCTTTCTCGAAGATGCGGGCATCGAGACCATCGTTCGCAGCATGCAGTTGACCCGACCGTCGGTTTTCATCAGCATTCCGAAGAAGTGGATCCAACTGTTTGAAAAAGTACAGGAGACGGTGGACGTGTACCATGGTGGCGCCAGAGGAATTCGCTCCGCTGTTCGCCGTCTCACCGGTGGCAAACTCCGCTGGGGATTGTCTGCCGCCGGCTACCTCGACCCGGACATTTTCCGCTTCTTCCAGAAGCACGGCGTCAACCTCATGAGCGGATTCGGTATGACCGAAGCCACGGGCGGCATCACGATGACCCCTCCTGAAGACTATCGCGGCAATTCGGTCGGTGTGGCGTTGCCCGGCATCGATGTCAGGCTGGCCGAAGACGGGGAGATGCTGATTCGCGGGCCGTACGTCATGGTGGGCTATCTCGACGAGGAGGACGATGGCCTCGAATCCGGTTGGGTCCGGACCGGAGATATCTTCAAACAGGACAGCGACGGCCACCTGCAGATCATCGACCGGAAGAAAGAGATTTACAAGAACGTGCGCGGAGAAACGATTTCTCCGCAGAAAATTGAAAACCTCTTCCACGACTTTGAGGCGGTACAGCGCGTCTTTCTGGCCGGTGACCACCGCGAACACAACACGTTGCTGCTCTACCCAAACTACGACTACGAGGAAGTAGACCTGAAATCGCTCGATACTGAAGCGCTGCGCGGATTCTTCAGCTCCCTGATCGTCTCGGTCAATCAGTTCTTGGCGCCCTACGAGCGTATCACGGATTTCTCGATCGTCGATCGCGACTTTTCGGCGGATCGCGGCGAGCTCACAGCTAAAGGCACCTACAAACGCAAGACGGTGCAGGACAACTTTCGCGAGACCATCGAGCGCATGTACGCGAAGAACTACACCTCGCTCTGTCTTCCCGACGGATTCGAGATTCGCATCCCTACCTGGTTTCTGCGGGAAAAGGCGCTCACCGTCGGCGACTTCAAACTGACCAACCGTGGGCTGCTGATCAAACCGTCACACCAGAGAATGACACTCCTCTGGGTCAGGAAAAGAAAGCCGCGCTGGCTGCGAGTCGGATCGCTGGTTTACGAGACCAGGGACAACTACCTCGACCTGGCGGAACTCATGCAGGATCCCCGCCTCTACCTCGGGAATCTCGAGCTGGGAGAATTTGCCGGGTCGCTCCTGTTCCGCAGGTCTTTTGGCGCGGCTCCTGAACAGAAACACGTGGCGCTCGTCCCTGGCGCACGGGTCGGGCGGACGCGGCGGGAGTGGATTGAGCGCTTCGAGCAGGTCGTGGAAGCCCGGGAAAAATCGCGAACGGGTGTTCACCTCGCCGCCGGGTTGATTCAAACCTGGAACGAGAAACGGGCGCTAAAGGGCATCGACTACCTCGAAACCGTGGTGTCCGAGCGCAACGAAGACACCCAAAGCCTGGCCAAGGCGGTGCTCATGCGCACAGCCCACTGCCACAGCGCCCTCCTGAAACGGCGCGCTTTCCAGGTGCTGATTCTCAATGAGCATCGGGATTTACTGCAACCGGTTCTCGACCGCTTTTTGCTGTCGAAGCACAACGTCCTCGACGACGAGACCATCGAAAAAATAGGCGACCACACATTCAGCAAGATTCAACTCGGCCGCTTTCTCGGTTACCTCACTCTCTGCCTGGAAAAAATCCGTGAAGGCCAGGCCAACGCCGGCCGCTTTCCGATCGCGGCTCTGCTGCGCCTGCTCACCGCTTACGGCGTCCGGCATCCGCTCAGGTTCAAGATCATCCGTTCGGCTCTGATAAAGTGGGCGCTCTTTCCGCCGAGCCAGAGCATTGCCAGGCAGGCCCGCGCCAATCTGAACCGCCTGACGGACGGCTTCAGAGATTGGCTCGGTAAGAATCTACAGGTGGCAGTCGACTTTGAGCATCGCCGCGAGTTCGGGTGGAACGACGTCATTCAATTTGACGATGACATTCCCGAAACCGAACGGCAGCGGATGTCAGAAGCCATCCGCAAAACGCCCTTGATTCGCGAAGCCGTGTTTCTCTTTTCCGGCGGCCGCATGATCCATCTTTCGGAAATCGTCCGCGAGGGCGTCGCGGTCAGTAAGCTCGGCGCATTGCACGGCAAGAGCGTCTACCGCATTACCATTCAAACTCAAAACTACGGTTCGTTCGACATGGCCCTCAATCTGAACGAATCGCTGACCAAAGAGGAAGTCGAATCCGAGATCAACTGGCTGGTCGGCGCCGGCGCTACCGAACGCGAGCGACCGCTGGTCGAGGATTTTGGCGGCTATTGGCCCGAGTATGATCTCTGGACCGAGGAGTTCGTTCCCGGCGAAACCGTCAAGAGATTCCTGCAGCGGCTCGAACGCCAGCGCACATCGCGCGACGAACGCCAGATGCGCCAAATCTGGACGTCCTTCGTCTGGAACGGCGTCAGCGCCTACATCGAGTTCTGGAAGCGCACCGGCCGTCAGTACGAGATCGCCGACCCCACGCCCGACAATGTTGTGGTTCCCTCGCACGACTTTCAGGTCGGGTTCCGCATCGTTGCCATTTCAAAGCGCAAGCCATTCGAAAACGTTACCGGGATGTTGCTGTCCTTCCGCAGGAATTTTGTCGAACCGGTGGAAGAAAACTACAAAATGCTGCGCGGACAATGCAGTTGGGATGTCCTTTTCTCCGCCTTTCTCGAAATCCTGGGAGAGGAAGAAGGGCTGCGCCTGTTACAGGAATCGCTGCTGCCGGAGCCAGAGCCCGCTGTGGCTGACATCGTTGCTGAGATGCGACAAAAACTCCGCAGTTTCGTGCGTGCCGTCACCTCGAAGGGGTACAAGCCTGAACGACTCTACTTCGCCATCCAGCGCTACAAACGCTGGCTGGCCCTCAATCCTGATGCCACGGCTCAGGCCAAGCTGCAGACGCTCCAGGATCTGCGCACGACCTACATTCTCGACAAAGTCGAGAAACGTTCGCCCGGCGCCCATATCCAGTTTTTTCGCGACACGGTGTTCGCCGACAGCGACAGCGCCTTCCGCCGCGCGCTGACCCGGGCGATGAAAGAGATGAAGAAGCACGCGCTGCACTACCCCGATTTGCCGGAAAAGCTCGCCGAGCTGCAGGAAAGCTTCCGGCTGAACGATGATGAGAAAACGTTTCTCCTGCGCCTCTCCTACCCGCACCTTGGCGCCGGCGAAACCGCACAGATGATTTCCCTTTCGGCGCGCGGTAGCGAGCGCACGACCCTCGTCGTGTTTACGACCGATACCGTCGGTAACCGCCTGGCGATCCGCAACCCGGCTTCGCCAAAGGAAATCGCGCGCCTGCACAAGCTGTTTACCGCCGCCAACCTGCCGGTTGATTTTACCGCTGAACACGAGTTCCTGATCATTCTAAACAGCAGCGGCCTGGTCATCGGCGGCCTCTTCTACCGGCATACGGGCACGGCAGAAATCCACCTGGAAAAAGTAGTTGTCGACGAGCACAACCGGCACAACGGCGTCAGCGACAGCCTGATGCAGGAGTTTTTCAACCGGGCGCGCAGTCTCGGCGCCGAGATCATCACTGTCGGCTTCCTGCGACCACAGTATTTTCGCCGTTTCGGGTTCCGGCTCGACCACCGTTACGGCAATATGGTCAAGCGACTCGATGAACTGGATGCGGCGGAACCGCAAAAGGATCTCATCGAGCAGATCGTCGGAAGCCCCGGCGGGCAGCCGTCAAACAAAGGGCAGGACGAGACAGACCTGAAGCGACCGAAAACTTCATGAACCGCGAATATATTTAGCCTGAAGAATTCATAGCCACAGAGACACTGAGCACACAGAGTTTTATTTATTTGAAAATCATGCAAATAGCCCTTCCGCGTTTTTTGCAACTATATTTTGCTGGAGGTGTTTCTCTAAGTTCTTATTTATCAGTGCCCTCTGTGGCTCTGTGGCAAAATTCATGAATTGAGCAGGCTATCCATA
>CAZTNL010000242.1:0-5423 GCA_964614885.1 uncultured Calditrichaceae bacterium
GGAGGCCCAAACATACTCACCGACGAGCGACTGGCTCAAATGGTACTTGACGAACCAAATGTCGATCGAAAACAGAAGCTGCAGTCCGACAAAGTAGAACACGTTCGTAAACGCGAACTTGAAGAACGCGATGTCCCCCAGCCTCGATTTCACCTCGGGAAAGCGAATGATGAGCACGCCGGCAATGAGACCGCCGACCGATCCCAGCGTGTTGCCTACCACCGCACCGGTGACACCATATCCGAGAGAGATGAGCAAGAATATCGCTGCAGGTTTTGATATGGCGTATGCAATGCCGGAGAGCGTCTGCCGGCCGAACTGGTGCATCCCGTTCTGCATGCTCAGGTAGTACTTGTACAATCCGTAAAAAATGATATCGATCGAGGCAATTTTTAAGTAGAACGCCAATGAATCGTCGCGCAGAAGACGAGCGACAACCGGTGCAGCAAACCAGAAGAAAGCGAAAACCGCAAACGAGTACAACAGATGCCACGGCAGGATCTTCCTGTGCAGGAGCCGGCTCGCTTCCATGTTTTCCGCTACGAATTTTTGCAGCGCAATGGGGATGCCGGTGATCACAAACAGCTCGACGACCAGAAGAAATGACATTACGACGCCGAACGTACCGAACTCAGCCGGACCCAGCAGCCGCGCCAGACCGACATTTACGGCATAACCGGAAACGAGAAAGAAACCCTGACTGATCATCAGCAGGAATGTGGCTCGTCCTAGCAATCCTGCTCCTTCAACTCAACTGACATCCAATTCACCTTCTGCATTCAGGAGCTGGCTTTGCGTTTTCCGGCCGGAGCCTTTTTGCGCCTGACGCTGGTCGCTGCGGGTCGTTCGCTTCGGCCATTTCTTGCCTTCGCGACCGCTTTCGGCGGTGCGAGCGAGGCAGGCCTCTGGCCGGAGCGTTCACCCATCTTCGCCCAAATCTCGTCCATGATTTCCACAGAACGCAGCCCCTCTTCGGCGGAAACCGGCGACGGCGTATCCTCCAGAATGCTCTTGTAAAACAGCCGAATCAGCGTTTCATTTCCCTGATACATGTTGTATTTGCCGAACACCCCGGCAAAAACATTTCGGACCGCTGCGGCGCACAACGTCTTCGCGTGTGCGGCGGCGCTCAAACTCCGGCTGATCACGCGGGGTAGTTTTGTGCTCGGTTTATCGAGAAAAACCGTCTTGTTGAGAAAATCCACGCGCAGGGTTCCGGCTGTCCCGTAGATATTGAGGAACAGGTAGCGCGGCGACACGGCCATCGACAGGTTCAGCATACCGCCCATATTTTCGTTTTCGAAATTTACGCGCAGCTCGTCGGTCGGCATGTGCGGCACGACACGGTGATACTTTGCCTGCACGGCCTGAACCTCGGCCTCCTGCATGACATCGAGCAGAAGGGAAATCGGGTGGGAAATAAAATTCTGGTAGAGCGAGCCGGGCATGTCGTAGGCCCAGTTATCCCGCGCCTCGTAGGTCAGGTAGCGACTCTTCTGGTCCGAGCTGTAGGAGGTCCCGTACCAGCTTTCGACGTAGGCGATCCGGCCGAGCGCCCCGGAACCGAGCACTTTGCGGGCGTCAATCATGACCTTATCGAACACGTGATTGTGACCGGCGCAAAGCTTCACCTTATGCCGCCGGGCGGCGTTCACCATTTTCTTTGCCTCGGCAGCATTCAGGGCGAAAGGCTTTTCAACAAAAACGTGGCACCCCTTTTTCATGGCCGCCAGGCTGATCTTGCCGTGCGTTTGTGCCGGCGTGCAAACGTGGAGCACATCAAGATTTTCTTTTTCGAGCATCTCATCGAAAGTTGCGTAGGTAGCCGGTACAGAATATTTTGCCGCCAGCGCCGTTCTGGCCTCTTCCACCGGATCGCAAAGCGCAACCACCTCTGCATTCGTCAACCGGCTCAGCGCGTTCAGATGCGGCTTGCTGATAACGCCACAGCCGGCGATGCCAACCCGCACTTTGCCGGTTGCAGCAATAGGCACGCGCAGATCATCGTTTGCAAGCTTGCGGCGGGAGCGCGTCCGCTGCTTGTGCCACAGCATCATATCGCGAACACTCCGGCGAAAGTCGGGCTGCGCCTTCCAGCCGAGCTCCTCCTTCAATTTGTTATTTGAATATGAAAACGGAACGGCGCAGAGCCTCATGTAGGAAAGCGGGAGCGGCGAGCTCATCCCGACCAGGCCCAGAACCTTGTCGGCGATTCCGGACATGAATTTCATAAGACCATACGGCAGTCGGATCGTAGAGAAACGGGGCTTGACGTAGCGCCGAACTTCCTTAAAAAAATCGAGCTGTGTCATGCTTTCGTCTTCGACCACATTGTAGGTCTTGCCCACCGCCACCTCTTTTTCAAGGCAGAGCTGAACCGCACGAGCCACACCCTCAACATGCGACAATGGGAGCGGCAGCCGGCCGTTGCCGATAATCAGATAGCGATTTCCACCTGCGACAAATCCGAGTCGCGACAGGAAAAGCGGGCCGCGTTTGCCGTAAATCGCTGCCGGGCGCAGAATGGTTGTGGCCAGCTTCGAGGTCTCGTTCGCCTTGCGCACCAGTTCTTCCGCCGCGATCTTTGTCTTGCAATAGTAGGTCTGCGCGCTTTCCTGCTCGAACGGCATGTCTTCAGTGAATCGGGCGCCCTCGGGAGCCGTGCTGTGCGGGTAGACGATCACTGAGCTGATAAAAACGAAACGCCCGACTTTGTTCCTGACCGACGCGTCAAGCAATTGGCGGGTGACGTCGACATTGATCGCCTGAAAATCCTCCCACCGTCCGCGCAGCGCAGCGGCCGCGTGGATCACGACATCGGCGCCCTTTACCGCGGCTTCGATACATGAGGGATCCCTTAAGTCGCCATGAATCAATTCAACGTTTTTTTCCTGCAAATAGGATGTCTCGCTGGTGGGCCGAACGATCGTCACCAGTTGATTCTTTCGGTCTGAAAAAATATCGACGAGATGGCGGCCCAGAAATCCGGCGGCGCCGGTAATCAGTATTCTCACAAATAGTTCTCCTCAGTTGCTCGCTGTAGCATTCTTGTCGTTGCGCCACCTGAAAACAGAAACCGTATTGCCCTCGGTTTCGAAAACACGCGGCAGATTGGAAACCAAATAATCGTGGACCTCTTTCGGCACGTAGACGGGATTCGCAAAGCGATAATTATCTACGACCAGCCAGCCGCGCTCATGTTCGCGCAGCACTTTTTTCAGGGCGGCCAGACTATCGACAACATCCGCTCCGCTGTACAAATCCACAAACCGGCCATCGGGCGCCACAATGTTGTTCTGCCGGGCGAGGTCGGAATTCGACCAGTTCAGATTGTACTCGGCCCGGCCCAGATAGTGCCTGACGGACAGCGGCAGCGTCGACATAAGAAAGTCGTCGGGCACCAGCTTGGGCCGCAAAAAATCTCCGGCCGCGCGCCACTCATTGTGATAGATAGCTCCATTGAACCGGCCGTCGGGCAAACCCGGGATCTTTCTGGCAAACTTAAAAGATTCGGTCATCGGCAGCCACAGCAGGCAAATCAGGAGTGCGGCACCATAGCGCACACCGGGCTGCTGAAAATCGCTCCACGAACGCGTGAACCGGCTGCGCTGCAGAAGGGCGTCGATGCCGCTTACGATCCTGCTCAGAGCATAGGCGCCGACCAGATAGAAGATCGGGTAAACATTGTAGATATAGTCGTTCTTGCGATACTGGAAGACAAAGGTGAAAAACAGGATCGGAATGCCAAGGGTCAGGAGCGCAAAAATACCCGGCTTGTGCCACCTGAAAACGATAAGCGCGGCGCCGGCGAGCATGAACAGGTTGAATGGTAAATGCCTGCCGCCAAGCAGAAATCGGGGAATGCGCAGGCTGTTCTGTGCGGAGGCCACCGAGGCCCAGTGTGGCTGGTAGGACAACGCGTAACCCAGGAACTCCCTGGCTGCCGGCAGCAACGCGCAGAACAGGACGACGGCACAGCCGGCAATCGCCAGCACGCCATACTTGCTCCGCAGGCCACTGCGCCAGCCGTCCCTGAATACGGCGGCGGCAGACATTGTGAGAAAATACGCGAGCAGGGCGAACACAAACAAGGCGGCATTCTGATGAGAGGTGTAGCTTACCAGCAAGAACGCCGCAGACAGAAGCAAAGAACCCATCTGCAAATTCCAGCCGGACGAAATTCTCCGGGTGAATGCCCCGGACGATTTCTTTTCTCTCTCCGACTCAAACCCTCGGTAAAAAAAATAGATACCCAGAAGAAAGGAGAGCTGAAAAAGACTGTACATCCGGCAAGCCCGCGACCAGCCGAGCTCAAACGGCGCGAACGATACCAGGATGGCCGCAATCAGGCCTGTGCCCGCGTCAAACCAGCGCCGTCCTATGATGTAAACCAGCGGGATGATACAGAGCCCAAAAACAGCAGAAGGCAGACGGCTGGAAAACTCGGACACGCCCAGGAATTTGTACGAGAGCACAAGCGCGTATCGCAGCAGCGGCGCCCTCGGGTAAGCATACCCGGACGGCAACAACGGCGCTCCGGTGGCTGCCTGCGACTGGGCGGCATGAACAAAGTCGAGTTCGTCAACCCAGAAACTGGAGGTGCCGAGACCCGCGAAACGCAAATAGGCGCCAAACAACAGCGCCAACGCCAGGACAATCCAATGCAGTTTGTCGTTCGGGTTAGACACGGTTCTCGCTGCTTTTGCGCTTGCGCACGGCTTTCAACCCACGCCAGAAACCGACCGTGTAGCTGACAAGGCCCGCAAAAATGAGCGGATAAAGTCCCCACAACTGCAGGAACAATCCGCGGTCATGTTTCAGGAAACGTCTGGAAATCAGAAACGTCCGGGCGAACGGAATCAGCGGAATCAGCGCCGGAGCCTTGACGAGAATGCCGCCGACCTGATCCTCCATCGTTCGCACCTGCGCGCCGCCGAAACCGATTTCGCACTGATTCTTCAGAACTTTTCGCAGTGAGGTCCGATTGCGGTGGCGCACACAAATGCCATGGTGAAAATAGATCTTCGCTCCGAGCAGGTTAATCTTGCGGCAGAAGAGCGCGTCGCTGCCTTTGATCGTATCCTCGATTTTGCCGATTTTATCAAAAATGCGCTTCTTAAATGAAATATTGCAGGTTGGGATGAAGCGGACGTATCCTTGCGGCATGGCGGGAACCAGCTCGCTGAATTCCAGCAGATATTCGGCCGTGCCGACAAAACTGCGCACAGTCCCATTTGCGACCGGCCCGCCGACGACGTCTTCCCCGTTCTTCTGCGATTTGATGATATTTGCGATCCAGGTATCGTTAGCCTCGCAATCGGTATCTATGAAGGCGATGACCTCGCCCCGCGCCGCGGCAATGCCCGCGGTGCGCGCCGTGCCCGGGTAGGCGCGCTCAGCCAGGTGGATGGCGCGGACAAACG
>CAZTNL010000243.1:0-5422 GCA_964614885.1 uncultured Calditrichaceae bacterium
GACGGGCGAGAGCGGCCAGGTGGTCGTGAACGCCGACGCGTCGATGCGCGTGGAGGATTACCCCTCCGCTCAGGAAGCGTACGACCACGTGCTGCAATTGAACCCGCAAAGCCGTAAGGCCCGCTTTCACCGGAAACTTGTCGCAAAAAGAAACCGGCCGGAAATCTGGATGGACAAGGCTGAAGACGCTTTCGCCGCCCATGATTTGGATATGGCGGTAGAACTGTTGCAGCGGGGGCTGAGCTTTCACCCGGGCAACGCCGACATGGAGGGCTTGCTGCGCCGGGCACAGGATGAACGCGATTATGAACTGGCCGGCCGCGCGCTTGCTCGTGAAGAATGGAGCGTGGCGACCGAATTGCTGGCCGGTATCACACCGGGCTTCGCCGAATCCGATTCCCTGCGCGTCATTGCGCAGTCCCATCTTCTGCCGGCCGACAGCGCTGTGGCCACGGTGGCCGAAGACAGCGCGCACATGGCATCGCTGGAACCGTTCGCCTTTGCGCCGGAAACGCCCGTACCCGATGCCACCCGGACGCCGGCGGTATCCGCCGTGGCCTCTGAAGACACTGCCCGGGTCGGTGCCGGGCGAGAAGTAGCGTCCGCGGAAAAGTCCGTGGCCGACTCTCAGGTCGTCGCAGGCGCACAAGCCGCACCGCCGGCGGTTGCAAGCGCGGACGACGATTCCGTGCCAGCCGCTGCCGAATCAGCGCCTGTGGAATTTGAGAGCCTGGGCGCTTCAGCAAACGCATCTGCAAGACTTTCGTGGCGCAGCGGTTTGCCATGGGCCGCAGTGGGCAGCCTGGCGCTTGTTCTCCTGGCTTTGTTTTGGCAACGGCGTTTTCGTCCCGCACGGGAGGACGCGGGCAGCCGCCCTGCGGTGATTCAGGTGGATGGGAGCACGGCCGGTGCCGCGCGGGCGGCCGATCAGGCCGGACCCGTTCAGGAAGGCACGACATTTTTCGATAAGATCGCTTCGGAAACCCCGGTCACATTCGAACCGTTGCTCGCCGACGAAACAACCTCATCGGCGCCGGGTTTCGATGCTCCGGAAGCGGCCGAGAACACGCTGTCTTTGCAGGAAACAAGAACGATCATCGGCGGGGTGCCGCAGGCTGAACGGATCGGGCGTTACGTCATCGAGAAGCAAATTGGTCGAGGCTCGATGGGGCTGGTTTTCAAGGCGTGGGATCCGAAGCTGGACCGGACAGTGGTTATCAAACAGGTGGCTCTCACCGGCCGCGGTCCGGGTGAAACAACCAAGTTGAAAGATCGTCTTTACCGGGAAGCCCGCGCGGCCGGGAAGCTGAACCACCCAAACATTGTCATTATCTACGATGTCGAAGAAGAAAACCATTTCTCGTATATCGTTATGGAGTATCTCGAGGGGAAAAATTTGCGGGAGTTTATGAGTGAGAACCCGCTGACCCCGGTGCGGGCGGTGGACGTGGTCGGGCAGGTTTGTCTGGCCCTCGATTTCGCCCACAGGCAAGGCATCGTGCACCGCGACATTAAGCCTTCAAACATCATGATCCGCGACACCAAAGTGAAGGTGGCGGATTTCGGCATCGCCAAACTGCCACACTCCGGCACGTTGACGCGGACCGGGGATATTGTCGGCACCCCTTTTTACATGTCGCCGGAACAGATAGAGGGTCGCAAGATCGACGGCCGCTCCGATATTTTTTCGGCCGGTGTGCTGCTCTACGAAATGTTGACCGGCCAGCGTCCGTTTGATGGGGACACCATTCCTGCGGTTGTCTACAGAATCGTTCATTTACCACCCAAAGCTGCCAGCCAACTGGCGCTCACACTGCCGGACCGCGCAGATGAAATCTTTGCCCGGGCTCTGGCCAAAGATCCGGCGGACAGGTTTTCGGGCGCGGATGAATTCCATGAAGCCTTGCGGGAGCTGCGGCAGGAGTTGGCCGAAGTATGAAATGCCGGCAGTGCAAGCACGAGCATCCCGACCTGACACCGAAATGCTCACACTGCGGCGCCAACCTTTTCCGTGCTAAGCTCAGGATTGTTCGGTCGGAGGAGAAGCACGAAACCCGCTACCTTTTCGAGCAGAACTATACCGTTGGTCGTGGCCGTGACAACGATATTGTCATCCGCGATGAATCGATTTCACGCCAGCACGCCGAACTGCATTATGCCGACGGTGTTTTCACTATTACGGACCTCAACAGCAAGAACGGCTCGCTGCTCAACAATCTGATGTTCAAGAGTCGCGTACTCAGAAATCAGGATTGCATTCAACTCGGCAACATCGTGCTGTACTTTTACTGCGACGAAGAGCCGGTGGCGAACGCGACGCGCTTCGATACCCTGGAGTTCGTGCAGAAAGAGTATGTCAAGCTGTCTGAAGTCCGTCGTCGCAAAATCGGTACGCCCGAGGCGCTGCAAACGGTTCTTAACCTGATCGTTGCCCTGGTCAACGCAGAAGAGGGGGCGCTGATTCTGGTAAGCGATGATTCACATTTCGAACTAAAGGTGCGCAGCGGCCTGAGCAACGGGCGCACAGATATTCAGACCCTGGTGCAGGAAGAGCGCGAACTTTTCGACCGGGCCCTGCAACTCCGCGCGGCCCAAATCGACTGGAATAATGCAGTCGTTGCGCCGGAAGACACCAGCACCAAGCCGCTGGCCTGGAACGGCATGGCCATCCCTCTGCTGTCCACGTTGGCCCGGTCCGACGAAAATGGAGCCGGTGCGGAGCAAGAGCCTTTCGGGCTGTGTTATCTTTCGCACAAGAAGCGAGACGGCTTTCTTTCCCGGCGCAAGAAAGAGCTGCTCGCATCGCTGGTACGGCAGATAGCATTGGCGCTGGAAAACGAGCGTTTGCAGCAAGTTGCCGGAGAAGAAACGCATTCACAGGATGAGCGCATGATTCTCTCGGGTATGCAGCAGCGCCTGTTGCCGGTGATGGCGCCCAGTTCCGACCAACTCAGCGTGGTCACTTTTTCGGAACCGTGCGAGACGATCTCCGGAGATTATTTCGATGTGCTGCCTATCTCTGAAAACGCGGTCGGCTTTGCCATCGGCGATATTTGTGGTAAGGGCGCTCCCGCAGCCCTGCTTTCATCGACAACCCAGGCCGCGATTCGCTCGCAAATAGAGGACTTTGTGTCGCCGCAGCAGGTCGTTGAAACCATCAACCACCTCTTTGTGACCAGCACCTCAAACGCGGTCTTCCTCACCATGTTTTTCGGCGTTCTGAACTTGCAAACCGGCGAGCTGACCTATGTCAACGCGGGCCATCCGCCGCCGATTTGCATTTCGGCAGCGCGTGAAATTATCGAGCTTTCCGGCACTACGCCCCCGCTCGGAATTCTCGACAATACGATGGGTACGCAAAAGACGATACCGTTCGGACGGGGTGACACGATTATCATGTATACCGACGGCATCATCGAGAGCAAGAACTCCGAAAACCAGCTCTACGGCCGGAAACGGTTTATCGAGCTCGTCTGCTCTATCTATGCTCACCCGAAAGCCACGCGCTATAACCTCGATTACGTCGTCGGCCGCGTCAAGGCGGACCTTACCGCGTTCAGTCAGGGTGTCCCGCAGGCGGATGATCTGACGCTCTTGGCGGTCAAACGCAAGCACTAACGCCGCCACGCGATCCGGGTGCCGGGGGTGGGGGGCTTGCGATGGGCTGCGCCCGCCAGGGGATGAATTCCCGCAACCGCATCGGTTAATTTTCTGAGACAACGGCTCGAACGCCTTGGGTAGACCTGTGAGACGCCGATAATGAAAGGACTTATGTTCCTGTTTTCTTTTCTGTTGAATTCAACAAACGCCGGGAGATCGCAATGTGGGCATGCTTCCCGGTAATAGCGACGTGTTGGAGCGCGACAATCGTTGCGGCGTCTGCTGCCTCGCAGTTGGTGAGTTCGTATCCGGGCCGCAGACTGACGGTGCCCTTCGGCACATGTGCTCAACTGTGGGTAAAGTAACACAATGAAATGGAATTCGTCCGGCGCTCCTCCAGCGCCGGCATCGCAACCGGGATCGGTCAAGAGCCTACGATGAAACCTAAAATAGCCCTGGCTTTGGGCGGCGGCGGCGCCAGAGGATGCGCCCATATCGGCGTCCTCAAAGTCCTTTTGCAGGAAAACATCCCATTCGATTTTATCACCGGCACCAGTATCGGCGCTGTCGTCGGGTCGATCTATGCCGTGAGCGGGGAGGTGCCCGCCGTCGAGGCGCGTTTTCGCCAGTTTGTGGAAAGCGACGTCTACAAGAAGTGCGGGCTCGAGCTTTTTAAGCGCAAGGAACCAGCGGAGAACGTCTTCGGTCAGGTTGCAACCACCCTGAAGCAACGCGTGGTCGTCAACCTGGCGCAGAGCAAATCTTCGCTCGTCGGCGGGCAGCGGCTGAAAATGGCCATGGATTTTCTCATTCCCGACGGCCGGATCGAGGCAACGAGAGTGCCGTTTTATCCTGTGGCTTCAAACATCGCCAACGGCCAGCAGGTCATCTTCAAAGACGGCGACCTGCGCACGATTGTGGCGGCCAGCGCCTGTATCCCCGGCTTCTTACCCCCATGCCGCGTCAACGGCTATCTCCTGGTCGATGGCTCGGTCGTCTGCCCGATCCCGATCATGCCGGCGCGCGAGTTGGGCGCCGATATCGTCATCGCCATCGACGTCGGCCAGGAGCTGAACGACCATCCCCAACTGGACAACGTGATCAACGTCATGTTCCAGACGCAGCACATGACCGCGCGGCACTACAACTTGCTGCTTCTCGAACAGGCGGACGTCGTCGTCCGGCCCAATGTAGGATCGGTGCACTGGTCGGAATTCAAGCTGCTCGATTCGATGATCGAAGAGGGCGAGCGTGCCGCCCGCGCTGCGCTGCCACAGATCCGGCGGGCGCTTCGGGCCCGGCTTCGGCCCTGGCGACGGTGGTTGGGGTAATAACAAACCCGATACGCGGCCGTCTCCCAATCCGGCAATTACGATCCCCAATACCACGAAGAGCACAAAGAGCACGAAGAAGAGGCATTATGATTAGGAGTAAAATGCTTTAGCATTTCCTGCAACGTCGAAGCCAGAGCGCTTTGAGATTTTTCCGGTTTAGTGTTAAGTGTCTTGTTTACGTCCTTCGTGTTCTTCGCGGTAGGAACGCATATTCTGTGACCAGCGTATTGCAGATGCTGAGCGCGTAGTTCTATAATCCTGCCACACCTTTCGGGTTTCGGGTCTTTCTGACGCTTTCGGTCCACAAATTTTACCACCTCTCCTTCGGCGTTGCGTCTGTTTGACGCCTTGGGTTTTGTCATCCCGCCGTTCGCTGCCGTTTGAGTTTAGATTTCGAGATTCAAAAAGGAATTCTTTGAGGCGAGATCAATCGCGAAGGGGTGAAATAGCCATTCAAAGAGGCTCATCCTGCTCGGTCCGGGAATGGA
>CAZTNL010000244.1:0-5408 GCA_964614885.1 uncultured Calditrichaceae bacterium
CAGTAGAGCATGCGCTTCTTAAACTCGCCGGCGGCTGCTGTCTTCACTTCAATGGCGCTCTTCACTTTTTCGAAAAAGCGGGGCACGTTGGCCATGATGGAAGGTTCGGCCTCTTCCAGATCTTTAAACAGGCAGCTAACCGAGGCTGAGTAAAAAATGCTGAGTCCGCGATAAAAATATACATAATCGACGGTTCTCTCGAACGCATGCGACAGGGGCAGGAAAGACAACCCGCGGTCGCCCCCCTCGATGTCGATGGTGGTGGAACAGTCCAGCATGTTTGCAACAAAATTGCGATGCGTAAGCATCACGCCTTTCGGCACGCCGGTTGTCCCGGAGGTGTAAATCAGCGTCGCCAGAGTGTCCGGCTTGGCTGTTTTCAACGCGCGCTCATAAAAGTCCGCCTCCTCCCGCTCGCGGCCCGTTTGCACGATCTCGGCGAAGGTTCGCTCGGTTTCGCCCGCGGCATCAGAATCGAAGACGAGGACGTGCTTGACGCGCGGGATGGAATCCCGGATTTGAGCAACCTTGGCCAGCTGCGCTGCCGTCGAGACGAGCACCAGTTCCGCGCCACTGTTGTTGACAATATATTCGACCTGAGTTGCAATCAGCGTCGGGAAGACAGGAACGGTGACCGCGCCCAGCAGTGATGCGGCAAAATCCGTTATGTGCCACTCGGGACGATTCTCGGAAAGCAGGAGCATCTTGGTCTCTTCAGACACGCCAAGCTTGCGCAGTCCCTGCGCAAAATAGACCACGCGATCCCTGAACTCGTTTGTGGAAATATTATGAAACTTGTCGTCTTTTCCCCTGTATACTAAAAGATTAGGCTTGTTGTATTTTGTTGTGCAAAACTCGAACAACTGGCTCAGAGTTTCGACCGTCATGGCGCCTCCATAATGTGTTGGTGTGTGCGCGAAAAGTAGCAGAACAGCGTGACTAAAGCAACAAAAAAACAACTGCCTGTCTTCCCATTCTTGACTTTTGTTTTCGGCCAGACTAAATTATTGATAAACATGTGAACACAAGTTTCAATTCCTGGAAAGCCCATGAAAATCAGCAAGAGCATATCAGAGTTTCAGCAGCAGCGTTCGGCGGCAAACGACAAGATCCTGAACAGCGGATTCAACGACTACAAAAAGTTCTTTGCACTGGATCACAAAGCCTACGTGACAGGGGCTCTGCCGGCAAAAATGAAGGAACTGATGGGGCTCGTCGCCTCGATGGTTCTGAGGTGCAACGACTGCATTCTATACCACCTGCAGCGATGTGTCGAAGAGGGCGCTTCACGCGAGGAATTGAACGAGGCGATGAACATTGCGCTTATCGTCGGCGGCTCTATCGTCATCCCGCACCTGCGCTACGCCTTTAATGCCCTCGATGATCTCGATCCGCCAAGAAAGACGGAGTAGATTCGGATTAAAAAATGTTATCCAGATATCCACCCACTCAGGAGAGAGGTTTAAATAGATGGTTGCAAATGCTCGTCGTGTCGTTGTCACCGGGCTGGGAATGGTGACCCCGCTTGGTTTAACCGTTGAGGAAAACTGGAAAAGCGTGCTTCAGTGCAAGTCGGGAATCGGGCCCCTTACCCGGTTCGATACGCGCGACTACCCGGTCAGGATTGCCGGTGAAGTCAAGGATTTCGACCCCTTGAACTACATGGAGAAGAAAGAAGTTCGCAAGATGGACCGCTTCATCCATTTCGCGATCGCCTCTGCTGCCGAAGCCATCAATGATTCCGGACTTGAAATTGACGAGTCCAATACCGAAGACATCGGCGTCATCATCGGTTCCGGGCAGGGCGGCATCTCTTCGATCGAGCAAAACACGCTTAAGGCCTATGCAGGCAATCCGAACCGCATCTCACCGTTTTTCATACCCTCAGCCATCATCAATCTCGCATCCGGCCAGATTGCGATTCGCTATGGTCTGCGGGGACCGAGTTATGGCGTCGTTTCCGCCTGCACGACGGGCCTGCACGCCATGGCGGATGGCTACTTTGCCATCCAACGGGGAGATGCCGATGCGATGGTCGTCGGCGGCTCGGAAGCGACCCTCGTGCCGGTCGCCATGGCAGGATTCGCCAATGCCCGCGCCCTCTCAATGCGCAACGACGATCCCGAACGGGCGAGCAGGCCTTTTGATCTCGACCGTGACGGTTTTGTCCAGAGTGAAGGCGCTGGCGTTGTCATACTGGAAGAACTCCACACGGCGCTGCGCCGCGGCGCCACGATTTATGCAGAAATCATCGGCTTTGGCATGAGCACCGACGCCTTCCATGTGACCGCTCCGGACCCGAACGGACGCGGACCGCGCATTTGCATGAAAAAGGCCCTGAGGAACGCAGGCATCAGCCCGAACGATGTCGATTATATTAACGCACACGGAACCTCCACACCGCTGAACGACATCACCGAGACCAAAGCGGTGAAAGAGGTTTTCGGCGAGCACGCCAAAGAACTGGCGATGAGCTCAACCAAATCGATGACCGGACACCTGCTTGGCGCTGCAGGCGTCATCGAATCCATCTACTGCATCAAAACGATCGAGACTCAGGTCCTTCCGCCTACGATCAACTACGAGACGCCTGATCCGGAATGCGACCTTGACTATGTGCCAAATGAGCCCCGGCCGGGCCAAGTTGAGGTATGTCTCTCGAATTCGTTTGGCTTCGGTGGCACGAACGCGACGGTGGTGCTCAGGAAATACGAAGAGTAGCGGCTACGGTCTACTCGATCTGGAGTGTTTTCAGAAATCGAATGATCTGTGAGATTTGCTCCTCGGTAAGCTGAGACTCCATCGGCGGCATGGCGCTGGGCCCATCACCCTTGCCGCTCGCTATGAAGTCAGTGATTTCATCCTCAGAGTATTTCCTCAGCGCCCGGCGGATGTCGGGAGCGTCCAGCCCGCCCTGACCTTGAGGCCCGTGGCATCTGGCGCAGTTGACCTTCTTCGCCGAAAACCCCAGAAAAAGGAGTTCGCCCGGATCGCTGATGTCTGGCGGCGCTTCGCGCGCGCAGCCACACAACAATACGCCGAGCGCCAGCGCGTGGACCAGAGTTTTCATTTGGCACCGTTTCCCAACCCGAGCTGCCGAGCACATCTGTGGCATGGAATCACCCTGCAATTTTCCGCAAATAGCGGGAAAATAGAAGTTCGTGGCGAGCAAATCAAGCAAAAATGACTGCCCACTCCCTTGCAACCTCTGATCGCGCCACAGAGGTGAATTGAATAGCTTGACTCTCACGTCCCATTTTTCTAACTTCACCACGAATTTTTTGCAGAGTGAAAGACAGAGAACCTCGCATGGCGAAAGCAAAAACCCGATCGAAACCCCGAACAAGCAGGCACAGCCGCGTCCCCGTGAGCGGGATAGTCCGTGAGGTGGAAGTGAGCCTGGCACAGAATTGGTTGCTGGCAAAACAGATGGTGCTCCCCGCCCTCTACGAATTGACCGCAGGCCTGGAACCCATGGTAAGCGGAGCTGAAAGCAAGCGTCTGGAAGAAAAGTTCCTGAAAATCGCCGACCGGGCGCTGCGGCAATTGCTGGCCGTGGATAAAACCCGGGAAGCCTTCCCGACCGTCTCGGAACGGCAGGTCAGCGATGCCCAGCTTCAGGTCTGCCGCGAAGGGCTGCGCGCCGCATTTGAGCGAGCTCGTCTGCGGGCTTCGCTGAAAGCAGGTGAAAAGATCGAAATGCTTCGGGGGATGCTCACCACGCGCTATATTGACGCCCGCCTGAAAAAATTCTTTATGTCAGGAGAAGTCAAAACACCTTCCGGCGCCGGTTTTCAAGGCAAGGGCTTCCGTTCCATGGGACAGGAAGCCATCTACGCTGCGGCGATCCGGCTGCGACGCGCCGATCCCGGTTATACGGCCGGAAACGGCACTCAGCGCAGCGATGAATATGATGGCGATTATGTCGCGGTCATGATACGCGATATCGGCCTGGCGCTGGCTATGGGTTGCCGGCCGTACGATCTGATGGCCGCGCAAATGGGCAAGGTCGGCCTGCCAACAAACGGCATGGATCTGCACATCGGCGACATGGCCTGCGGGGTCATTCCGCCGTCTGCGCCCATCGCCCTGGGAGTTGGTAACGCGGTCGGCATAGCTTTGGCGCTCAAAGGTAGCGGCCGAGTGGTCGTAAACTGCAACGGAGAAGGCGGTACTTCCGCCGGTGAGTGGCACGAAGGAATCAATTTTGCCGCTGTTCAGAACCTGCCGGTTGTCTTTGTTGTGCAAAACAATCAAACCGCCCTCTCAACTCCGACCGACGAGCAGTTCCGGTGTCAGAGCCTCATCGAAAAGGCGCCTGGATATGGCCTGCGGGCCATCAGCATTGACGGCACCGATCCCGAGGCCGTTTTCGCGGCCGTGACCGAAGCCGCCGAAGCCTGCCGCCGCGGCCACGGCCCTGTTCTCATCGAGCTGGTCGCCATGCGCATGTGCGGCCATGCCCATCACGACGACATGCTTTACTTTGGTCAGGAACCGGGCCAGTACCTCGAATATCCCGATATGCACGAAAACGGCTATGGCGATCCGGAAAAATATGCGTACTGGCGGCGCAAAGACCCCATCGCCACTTACCGCGACAGATTGACCGGCGAAGGCATTCTGACAAAGACAGCTTACGACGAGATGTGCCGGCAGATATCCGGCGAAATCGAAGAGGCTGCCGGCCAGATTCTGCGAGCGCCCTGGCCGGATGGCTCACAGGGAATCGGCCCGGTGCTTACCGATGCGCCGGCCCCAAAACAGCGCGAGGTTCTGGCGAAGCGGCAAAGTGCATTTCCCGTTCTCCCGGACTGGCAGACGCAGGAAGCACCCGGCTTTTCTCCTGCTCCGGGCGGAAAAACGTTCTGGCAGGCCATCGCAGAGGCCCTCGAAGAAGAGTTTCGCCGCGATCCCGCAGTCTTCGTGATGGGCGAGGATGTCGGCGGCAAGTACGGAAACGCCTTTGTCATTCTGAAATCGCTGCTCGCCGATTATGGCGACAGGCTGGTCAACACTCCCCTGGCCGAGTCTATTATTATCGGCGCCGCCACGGGGGCCGCCCTCGCCGGCAAGCGGCCGGTCGCGGAAATCCAGTTCAACGATTTCGTTGCCAGCGGCTTTAACCAGCTTGTAAACAACACGGCAAAAATCTTCGCCCGCTGGAAGCACCCCGTGCCGGTCACGATTCGCCTGCCCTGGGGTGGTCTGCGACATGCAGGTCCCTACCACTCGCAGAACACGGAGCCCTGGTTCTACCGCACACCGGGCCTGAAAATAGTCTGCCCGGCGACGCCGAAAGAAGCAAAGGGGTTGCTCAAAGCCGCGATCCGGGATGATAATCCCGTTCTGTTCTACGAACACATCGCACTCTACCGGGCCGCCAACATCAAACAGGCACTGCCCAC